>NZ_JAALCR010000027.1 GCF_011065895.1 Paludisphaera rhizosphaerae
ATACCGCGAGGCTACCCGATCCGTCAACAGGGCGCTATACCTTCAAGGAAATCGGCCTGGCTTCGGGGCATGGCAGAAATCTAAAGTTTTCCGCCATGCTGTACAACCGGCTCCACGCCGCAACGCCATCCTCAGGTCTCACTTCCGACCTCGAACCCGGCTTAGCGTACGATTTCGTCCGTTCCGAGGAGTGACCCCGGATAGGGGGGGGCGTGTGCGCCAGGGCCTCCGGGTTCTGAGGTCTGATGAATTCTCGCCAGCAGTCGTTTAGGCCACCCAACCCCTTCGTTCGAAACCCGCCACTTGACGATCACGTGACCGAGGAATGTACGGTAGAATTATGAGACCGTCTTAATTACAGCCTCAATTCATTGTAAGGTCGAGCGGGCACATCACATGGAGAATCAAGCGACTCCCGCAGTCGATCGTTCGGGCGTCGACCTCGCCGAGGTTCGGAACGAGGCGAAGCGATATCCGATCGACCTCGGGAACGGTCGGGACGATCCGGACCTGCTCTTCGTGCTCGGCGTGCTCGCCTTGAAGGAAAGGCGGTACGACGCCGCGTCGGAGTTCCTGGGGAGGGTCGTCGTGTTGGACGGCGGGAGGGCGGACGCGCATCACCTGCTCGGCTCCGCCTACCGTGGGTTGAAACGTCCGGAAGAGGCCCTCGCATGCTTCGCGAAGGCCGCACGCCTCCAGGGCGGCAACCCCCATCTCCATTACGACGTCGGCGCGTTGCATGAGGAAGCCGGTCGGATCGGCGACGCCGTCGCGAGCTTCCGGCGGGCCGTCGAACTGGATCCGACGCACGCCGACGCTCACTATCGGATGGGCTTCCTGGCCCTCCGGGCGGGTCGCCTTGAAGATGCGGCCTCGGCGTTCCAGTCGACCCTGCGGACAGCCCCCGGCAGGCACGACGCCGCTCGCGGCCTCGGCGGCGTCCGCATGAAACAGGGGCGGGATGCGGACGCAATCGAGGCTTATCGGGCGGCCGTTCGGATCCGTCCGGAGGACTTCGAAGCCAACAACGAACTGGGAATCCTGCTGGCCCGGATGCGCCGCTTCGCCGAGGCGGAGTCGTGCTATCGCGAGGCCCTTAAGCACAAGCCCGACTACCCCGACGCCCATAACAACCTGGGCAACGCGCTCCGCAACCAGGGCAAGTTGGACGAGGCGGCGGCCTGCTTTCGCGAGGCCCTGCGCCTGAGGCCCAAGTATCCCGAAGCTTTCAACAACCTGGGAATCACGCTCAAGCATCAAGGCAAACTGTCGGAGGCTCTGGTCCACTACGAAAAGGCTCTCAGCCTCCGGTCGGACTACCCGGAGGCCCACAACAACCTGGGGTTGGCCCTGGCGAGCCGGGGCAAGCTCGAGGCGGCGGTCGTCAACTACCAGCAGGCGCTGCGGTTCAAGCCGGACTACGTCGAGGCGGCCGCCAACCTGGCCGACGCGCTCTCGGGCCTAGGCCGCCATCCCGAGGCGGCGGCCGTTTACAAGCAGGCGATCGCGGTGCGGCCGAACGAGCCCAGGCTGCGCAAGAGCTTGGGGAACGCCCTGGCCCGGATGGAGAAATATACCGAGGCCGAGGCGAGCCACCGCGAGGCGATCCGCCTCGCCCCGAACTACGCCGACGCCCATAACGACCTCGGCATCGCGCTCGCGAGGATGGGACGGTTCGCGGAGGCCGTCGACAGCTACCGCCGTGCGATCGAGGCGTCGCCCAAGTATGCGGAAGCCTACAACAACCTGGGCAACGCCCTGAGGCACCTCGGCCGGTTCGAGGAGAGCCTGGAGTGCTACCAGACGGCGCTGGCCCACAAGCCGCAGTACGCCGACGCCTACAACAACCTGGGAATCGCTTACGCCGAGATGGGCCGTTGCCGCGACGCCGTGGAAAATTACACCCAGTGCCTGCGGATCAACCCCAACCACGTCGACGCCCACATGAACCGGGCGTTGACGTGGCTGCGGATGGGGGATTACGCCCAGGGCTGGGCCGAGTACGAATGGCGTTGGAAGAAGCGCGTCCTGACCCGACGCCCGCTGATCATGCCGCAGTGGAACGGGTTCCCGCTCCAGGGCCGCAGGATCCTGCTGATCTCCGAGCAGGGGCTCGGCGACACGCTCCAGTTCGTTCGGTTCGCCATGCTCCTGAAGCGGAACGGGGCGGGCGAGGTCATCCTCGAATGCCCCGAGAGGCTGATCCCGCTGCTCTCGGGGTCGCCGTGGATCGACCACCTCGTCGGCCACGGCCGCCCGCTGCCGGACTACGACGTCTACTGCCCCCTGCTCAACGTCCCCGGCCTGACCGCGACGTCCGTCGAGGCGATCCCGGCGGAGGTCCCCTACATCCACGCCGGCCCCCGGCTCGTCGAGTCCTGGGGGCGCGAGCTGGGGGCGACGCCGGGCTTGAAGGTGGGGATCAACTGGCAGGGCAACCCCAAGTACGCCGGCGACCGGCATCGGTCGATCCCGCTCAAATTCTACGAACCGCTGGCCCGAATTCCCGGGGTTCAGCTCTTCAGCATTCAGAAGAACGCGGGGCTCGAGCAGCTCGACGCCTGCAAGGGGGCCTTCCCGGCGACGGACCTTGGGCGTCGCCTGGACGAGTCGACCGGGCCGTTCATGGACACCGCCGCGGTCATGAAGAACCTCGACCTGTTCATCACCTCGGACACCGCCGTGGCGCACCTGGCCGGGGCGCTCGGCGTGCCGACGTGGATGGCCCTGTCCACGACGCCCGACTGGCGCTGGATGACGGCCCGCGAGGACACGCCCTGGTATCCGACGATGCGAATCTTCAGGCAGACGGAGCACATGGCCTGGGGGCCGGTCTTCGACCGGATCGCCGACGAGCTGCGGTCGGAGGTCAAGCGGCGGGCCCGGACGCGGGCGATCCCCGTCAAGATCGCGCCCGGGGAGCTGATCGACAAGATCACGATTCTGGAGATCAAGGCCGAGCGGCTCGCCGACCCCGACAAGCTGCGCCACGTCCGGGACGAGCTGGCCATGCTCCGGCAGTGCCACGAGAGCTTCGTCTTCGACCCCGAAGCCGTCCGCGAGCTGACGGCCGAGCTGAAGGAGGTCAACGCGACTCTCTGGACGATCGAGGACGAGATCCGCGACTTCGACCGAGACGACCACGTCGACCCCCGCTTCGTCGAGCTGGCGCGGGCGATCTACCGGACGAACGACCGGCGGGCGCAGATCAAGCGGCGGATCAACGAACGGCTGGGGTCGGACCTGGTCGAGGAGAAGTCGTACGGCGGCGGGCGGTAGGTCGGGCTCACGCGCCATCCGGTCCGTTCGAGGTCATCCGTTTCTTCAAGGCCTCCATCTCGTGGCGGAAGAACACGCTGCCGAGCGCCACCTGGAGCCGGCGCTCGTCCGACTCCTTTTCCTGGTGGAGCCCGGGGGCGACGCGAAACTTCTCGTACTGGCGGTCGAAGGAGTTGCCGGGCCTTCTCGTGTAGCGGACGGTTTCCTCGGCCAGGAAGACGCAGCGGAAGAGGCGGAAGAGGGCTTGGTTGTAGAAGACGTCCTCGATCGACCGGAACACGTCCAGCTCGTGGACGAGACGGCCGTCGCGTTTGCGGAAGAGGTGGACGTCGAAGAAACCGCCGATCTCGTCGTGGAGCCGCCGCCGCAGCGCCAGGTTGATCACCAGGCTGTTGACGATGCGGGCCCGCCAGGTCGGGTGGACGGGGTCGTCGAGGGCGACGCCGGTCTTGACGACGTCGACCGTCGGGTCATCCAGCGCCCGCAGAACCAGGGAGACGTGAGGCTCCAGGAAGAGGTCGTCGGCGTCCAGGAAGAGGAGGACGTCGCCCGACGAAGCGGCGACGCCCGCGTTCCTGGCGGAGGCGGGGCCGCCGGGCTCGTCGCGTCGGATCAGCACGCGATCGGGCCGGCCGACGCAGTAGCCCGCCGCCAGTTCGGACGTCGCGTCGCGCGAGCAGTCGTCCACGATCACGATCTCGCAAGACCGGCCGCCGCCGTCCTGGGTTTGGAAGTGCTCCCACGACCGTTCGACGCTCCGGAGGGCGTCGAGGAGGGTGGCCTCGTCGTTGTGGGCCGGCACGACGACGGAGATCTTCTCGGATTTCATGGGGACGACGTCGCCCAGGCGCTCGGTCGAAGCGAGGGCCGCGACGACCTTCGGCTCGCTCGACCGCGAATGTTGAAAACGGCGTCCAGTATGACCGGGACGATCCCTCGCGCCGACCCCGCACCCGCCGCAATCTCGACGCGGATCGGCAATGGAAGCCCGGGTTCGGCGTCTTTCACCCGAGGGCTCGCATGCCCTAGAATCTCGGGGCCTGGGGCGATGCGACGGGGCATGATTCGGGGGTAGGCGATGGGAATCGATCGGGTCCTCTTCGCGTCGGTCCACGGCTACGTCGACCCTTCGAGCGGGGCGGCGGTCTCGACGCGCGAGCTGATGGAGCTGCTCGCCGCCGGGGGGATCGACGCCCGCGTCCTCTCGACCGGCCTGGTCGACTTTCCCGACGAGACGCCGCTGGGGGGACTGCTCGACGGGCTCGGGACGCCCTATCGACGGGCCAGGGCCGCCCTCTCGACGCCCGACGCCGGGGCGGACGTCGAGGTCTTCGACCTGACGCTCGGCGGCGTCCGGGTCGCGCTCATGCCGACGGCCGGCAGCCGGATCGCCAGGTGGGCGGACTCGGCCGAGGCCGTCGCGTTCCTCGACCTGGCCGACCAGGTCTTCGCCCGATTCCGGCCCCAGGTCATGTTCACCTACGGCGGCCACGTCGTCGGCCGCGAGCTGATGGCGCGGGCTCGGCGGCGGGGGATCGCCGTTGTCTTCCACCTCCGGAACTTCGAGTACTCGAAGCCCGACCTGTTCCGCGACGTCTCGGCCCTGGTCGTGACGACCGAGTACGCCCGCCGCCACTACGCCGAGGTCCTGGGCCGCGACTGCGTGGTGATCCCCAACGCGATCCGACCCGATCGCGTGGTCGCCGCCGACCGCGCGCCGCGCTACCTGACCTTCGTCAATCCGCAGCTCGCCAAGGGGGCGGCGGTCTTCGCCCGAATCGCCGCCGAGCTGGGCCGGCGGAGGCCCGACATCCCCATGCTGGTCCTCGAGTCCAGGGCGCGGGCGAAGGGGCTTGAGCGGGTGCCGCTCGACCTGTCGGGCGTCGCCAATCTACATCGGATGGCCAACACGCCCGATCCTCGCGACTTTTACGGGGTGAGCCGGGCGGTGCTGATTCCGTCGCTGGTGCGGGAGACGTTCGGCCGGGTCGCCGCCGAGGCGATGTCCAACGGCCTGCCGGTGCTGGCCAGCGACCGCGGGGCCCTCCCCGAGGTCGTCGGCGACGGCGGCTTCGTCCTGCCCGTCCCGCCGCGGCTGACGCCCTCCTCGACCGAGCCCCCCACGGCCGAGGAAGTCGCCCCCTGGCTCCAGATCATCGAGCGGCTCTGGGACGACCCCGCCTGGGAGGCCGAACAATCCGCCCGCGCCCTGGCCTGGTCCCGGCGCTGGGACGAGGGCCGAATCCTGGAGCAGTATCACGACTTCTTCCGCTCCCTCGCCTGATGTGGGCGATCCGCTGAAACGCTCCGGGGGCCCGTGAGGTCGTCGGCGTGAGAAGAGGCGCCGTCGTCCGAGCCGCAGTCCACCGTCGCAGCGCCGGCTTCGATCGGGTTCGTCCGCGCAGCGCGGCGACCGAAACTGTTCGACGCAAGTCATGCATTGGGATCAGGTGGAATCCGTATTTCCCGCGTCGCGCGGTGGCTTCGTTCGGTCGGTTTTGATAGCCAAACGAAGCACGTCCCGCGTGAGCGAGGATGCCGAACGCCGGATTGCCAAGGATCGCCCTCTGTAGGAAGTATGATGCGGAATCGCGCGAATGAAACGAAAAATCCGGGCGATTCGGCACGGGCGTCGCCTCCCCTCCGCGACGATCCGGGCCGATGGAAAACCAAGAACCAGCCCCCAGGCCGCCCGAGCCGTCGCGTCACGCGACTAGGGCTCTACCAGCTATTATTCGCGTATGCCGCCCGAGGGCAAACCGCTGTAATGTCATCGGATTTGCTCAAACGGAGGATGATATCGCAAGAAGTATCTGACGCTTCAACGATCGCAAATCCTTGGCTCCGACTTGAAGTACCGGCCGTTCCCAGTCGCCGTTCTGAACGACCGTAACCTTGAACTCTCCTTGAGGATCAAACGAAGGGTACCAACCAAGATCAAGTATGGTTCCGCCCGGAAAGGCGATCTGCGCCAAATCCTCTTTGAGATCATCAACTTGTTCACTCAACGGGGCAACCTCGTTGATCCCATCTAAATCCCAGAAGACAATCCTGCCAGACTTCCAATCAAACATCTCTTGGTCCATCATCTCACCTTGGTAAGTTTTTGAAATTCTTCGGCCGTGATTGGATGTCCATGAATTGTTCCGCCGCTCTCCTCAACTCGCACCCACCTTGATGGTTTTCCAGCGGAGGCACCAATTTCGTCCGGAAACTCCATCACCCTCCAAGGTTTCCCGTTCGTTGCGGGAATTCCTTGACTATGAACCATTCGTTCAAGTTGTTCGATGTCAGTCCCCGGCTTGTATTTAGCAGGACCGTTCTTCGTTCCTTTGACAATCGTTTTCCAATCGAGTTTGCCGGAGGCTACATGCTTTCCGTTGTAGTTGGTCCAATTTGGACGTTGTGCGTTTGGAGCAGCCGTTTCGCCCGCCGCGGCTTCGTCGGCTGCGGCGGCCTCGCCGGCCTCGGCGGCTTCCTCGGCCCCGTTGGTGTTGTGGACGAGGACGCCGTTCCAGCCTACCGCGTAGCACTCCAGCTCGTCGACGTGGAAGTTGTAGACGTCGTCGTGGTACGGCTCGATTCGGACTCCCCGCACGGGGACGACCCGCCCGTCGCGGAGGAGTAGTTCGTCGCCGACACGAAGGTCGCCGGCGTCGACCCAGCGGCCGGGCGTCGTGGAGCCGTCGGGAGCGGCGGGGAGGTGGTCCCGCCGGGGGCGGTCGTCCAGCGCTTCGCCCCGGATCACCCAGAACGGGTGGAGCAGGGTCGCATCGACGGTTTCCTCCGCTTCGGCCGCTACGGTGACGGAGACGGAGTGGCCCTCGTAGAGGGTCCGGAATGTCTGAAGGACCCGGCGGAGCTTCCACACGCCCGCAGTCAGGTCGAAGGCCCAGACGAAGTCCCCTTCCTGGACTTTCTCGATGACCAGGAGGCCCTCCGACGTCGCCACCAGCGTGCCGGCCGGGAAGCAGTTCATCAGGCCCTTGACGGTTCCCCAAGCGCTCAGCGCGGCCATGCCCAGGTGGTCGATGCCGTTGGCGATGTCGCCCTTCGAGAAGGACTCGTAGGCTTTACCGCTTTCAGTGACGGCGACCACGCCGCCGACGACCGTTAGGGCGGTGGCAGCGTAGGGTGCGTAGGGGGCCATGGTCGCGAGGATCCGTGCGGCACCCGGTATGGCTGGCGCCACTTTCGACGCAACCGCTACGCCGCCGACGACGACCGCCACCTGGCCCGCGCGGCCCAGGAGCTTGGCGACCCCGAACCCGACCTGAGCGGCGACGTCGCCGCGCTCCATCGCGGCTTGCTGGGCCTGCTGGGCCCGTTCGTGCCCCGCGTACCCGAAAGAGAAGGTGTCGGCGGCGACGGCGCCCGTATCGAGGACACTGTTCCCGACGGCTTCCTTCACCGCCTGGTAGGCGTCGTCCGAGGCGTTGATGTCCCCCGTGTAGACCCCGCGCATGACCTTGTCGCCGACGTAGGCCGCCGCGTCGTACACGGACGACCACAACGACAGCCCGCTGGGGTCGGTGTAGTCGACGGGGTCGCCGGCGGCGTAGCGGTAGACGTTCGGGTCGCCGGCGGCGAGGTTGGAGGGGTCGGGCTCGATCCAGGTTCCGGTGCGAGGGTCGTACCAGCGGGCGCGGTTGTAGTACAGGCCGGAGAGAGGGTCGTATTCGCGGGCGGTGAATTTGTAGCGGTCGCCGTACGAGGGGTTGGTTTCGACCGTGACGTTGCCGGCGGTATCGTAATCAAGGTGGTCGAGGACGGTTCCCGATGTACCCACGATGTCGCGCACGGAGCCCAGGCGGTCGGTCAGGTACCACGCGGGGCCCGTCGAGGAGGATTCGAGGGCGAGGATCTGGTCGGTGCCGTCGCCGAAGACGTAGCGCGTCGTGAGTTGGTTGTTGGCGTTGAAGTCGGCCCAGGCGTTGGGGCCGTCGTAGGACTGGCGGACGACGGTTGGCGAGGCGGCCCCGGCGGTCCAGGCGGTCTCCTGGATGCGGTCGCCGAAGACGTCGTAGACGTTGATCTCGCTGGCGACGACCGCGCCGGAGGCGTCCTTCTCGACGGCCGAGACGAGGCGGTCGGCGTCGTCGTAGGCGTAGGTCCAGGAGACGCCCGTCGAAGGGTCGGTCTTGCCGACGCGGTCGCCGGCGGCGTCGTACGTGTAGTTCCACGTGCCGTCAGAGAGGAGTCGATTGCCGGCGCCGACGACGTAGCCGCCGCCGGTGCGGTTGCCGGCGGCGTCATATGTATACGTCGTCGTGCCGTCGGAGGTCAGGCGGCCGGCGTCGTCGTACGTGTAGGACGTCGCGCCGGGGACCTCGGGCTCGGAGGGGGTCGGGTCGTCGACCTCGCCCCCGCCTTCATCGCCGCCGCTTTCGACGTCAGAGCCGCCGTCGTCAGAGCCGCCGTCGTCGACGCCGTCGAGCTCGGACGCCACGCGGCCGTTGTCGTCGTACGTGTAGGCTTGCGAGTCGACGAGGTTGCCGGCGGCGTCGTGGTCGAGGATCGTTTCCACGTCGCCCGAGGCGTCGTACGCGTAGGTCGTCGAGCCCGAGGCGGCGCCGTTGGTCGTCCGCGTGATCGAGGCCAGTCGGCCGGCGGCGTCGTACGTGAAGAAGGCTTCCAGGGTGGGCTGGCCGGGCGCGACGGTGCGGCGCGAGACGAGCCGGTCTTGAGAGTCATAGATCGAGACCTGCCGGCCGCCGGCGGAGTCCAGCCGGGTGACGACCTCGCCGTTGTAGCGGAAGCTGAGCCAGTGGTTGCCGGGCTCGGTCTCGTAGACGAGGCGGCCTTGCGAGTCGTACAGGAACGTGTACGCGCCGGCGTCGTTCGATGCGGCGGCCAGGCGGCCGGCGGCGTCGTAGGCGAAGCGCAAGCGGTCCACCAGCATGCCCGCGGCGTCGTACCAGTCCTCGGCGACGATGCGACCGGCGGCGTCGTAGACGAAGGTCCGCCTGCGGCCGTCGGGGTCGACGGTCGCCGCCACACGGCCGGTCGAGTCGTAGGAGTACGTCGTCACGCCGCCGGTGGGGTCGGTCTTCCGGTCCAGTCGGCCCTGGTCGTCGTAGGCGTAGGAGGTCGTGCCGCCGTCGGGATCCGTGACCGCGACAGCCTCGCCGGCCGCGTTGTAATCCACCGTCGTGGCGTCGCCCGCGCCGTCGGTATAGACGACCACCTGGGCGACGGTGGAGCTTTCGGACGACGAGTCGCTTTGGTCGATGGTCGTCGCGGCCCGGCCGAGGGCCAGGTTGGCGAGGTCGGGCCCGTGGATGAACCCGGGGCCGATCCCCGCCGGCTCGATCGACGGATTGAACGTCGCCGAGGGCGAGACCAGGCCGCCCCGGGGCCGGTTCGCGAAGCCCGCGTCGGCCGACAGCGGCGCCAGCGAGACCAGGGGGTCGCCCGACGAATCCCCCAGCGTGAACCCACTCAAACCGCCTGACCTGAAGCCGAAATCCCAGCCCCCCGAGTAACCACCCGAAGCGCCGCCTGAATATCCGCCGGAGCCGCCCCCCGAGTATCCGCCCGATCCGCCCCCCGAATATCCGCCCGATCCGCCCCCCGACTCGCCGCCGCCCCCGGTATCGCCCGAACCGGCGGAGCCCAGCCCGCCCCAGAGCAGGACGGTGGCGGCCTTGGGCCGTCGCCCCGCGGCGGCAAGGCCAGTCAGCACGTCGGCCTGGTCGGGCGGGTCGTCGCGCGAGACGCCGTCGGGCACCCCGACGTTCTGGACGAAGCTCCCCAGCTTCGTCGCCTCCTCGACCGGCCGACCGTCCGCCGTCATGGCGTCCACGTTGGGCGCGGCCGTGCCGTACGTTAGGTCGCCCGTGAGATTGTAGGCCGTGTCGGCGTCGATCTCCCCTTCCCCGATCGTCGCGTCCGGTCGATAGACGGCGACGTTTCGTGGCGGGGGTTGCGTCAAGGAGATCCGACAACCGCTGAGGTCGGCGTCGAAGCCCAACTCCGCCTGGGTGGGATACCTCTCCTCGGCCAGGCCGAGCAGGCTGCCGGTCCCGCCCAGTGTGGGCATGGGGACCCAATAGTATTCGGCGACGATCGGATAGTCCGGCAGGCCGTACGGCGGGCTGCCGACGGACGTCCCGTGGATCACCGGCGGGTCACTGCTGGTCGCCAGCTGAGAGCCGGTGCCTGACGACCCCCATTCCGTCGCGGTGAAATCATCGCTGTCGTCGCCGCTTGACGACCACGAGCCATTCTGGTCGCTCCCGACGTCGCCGCCGGACTGCGAGGACATGAACGTTTGCCCGAGCGAGAACGATTCCTCCCCATCGCTGGAAGTATAGACGCCGTCGTCGGATTGCGAGCTTTGGCCGATGCGGAATTGGGCATCGATGTACGGGTCGGACGTTGAGTTCAGCGACTGTCCCGATTCGGTGTTTGTGAAGCTGTTGGAGTCGTAATAATCCGAGCTAAGGCCGAGGGATGACGTGACGAGGCCGTCTGTGTCCGTCGAGTCCTGACCGTTGGCGTAGAAGTCGAACGCCTCGGAGGTGCTTGCGCCCTCAAGCACCTGATAACCGTCCGAGCCGGTCGCCTGATAATCGAACGAAGTCTGGCTGGTGCGAGCCTCCTCGGCGTGGTAGGAGTCCGACGACGAATTGAGCGTGCCGGACGTCGTGGAGCCCCCAGCCTCGTGCAGGCTGATGGAGTCGGTCGAGGGATTGTCGTCGATCATGAGGCCTTCGCTGAACGAGGCGCTGGAATCTGCCTCACCCGCGTCAGAGACCATGTCGTCGAGGGTATAGCTCTCCGTCGCCTCGGCGAGCGTCGGGGTCGTCGCGCCGCCGTAACCGTATCCGTCGTCGCCGGATTCGTCCGCGCTCAGGGTATCGTATCCGGACGCATGCAGATTGAAGGATTGAGTCGCCGACCCATGGAAGTCGGTCAGGCCGTGGTTCCCAGAGGAGGCGTCGGAGTAAGTCTGCAGATCCGAAACGTCCGAATCGAGGGTATGGACGTCATCCCAGGTGTAGGTCTCGGTCCGGCCGGAGAGCGTGTCGCCGTCGGTGTAGACGTCGACGCCGTGGTCGCCCCAAGAGGAGTCGACGGAGTCGGTCAGGTTGTAGGAGTACGTCCCGCCCGAGGAATTGTGGTTGGAGCGGTCGATTTCGTATTCGTCGTTCCCCTCCTGGCTCCAGGAGAACGAGATCGTGCCCGGGACGTCGACGCCGCCGGTCGTGATGGACTCGGTCCCCGACTCGCCGAAGCCGTAGGAGTCGCCGCTCGACTCGGCGACGGCGAACGAGGCCCCGACGCCCGAGAGGTCGAGGACGCGGTCCAGCGACCTTCCCTCGCTCCAGGAGAAGCTGGCCGAGCCTTCGAGGATCGTGCCGTTCGTCCCCAGCGTCTCCGTGCCGTCCTCTTGCGCCGCGTTCTCGTGCGAGAACGTCGTCGTCATCCCCATCGATTCGGTCTGGCTGGAGCCGCCGCCGTCGTCGCCGATCGTTTCGGTCCCCGCTTCGACGCGGGTCGAATCGTCGTCGGCGGAGGAACTCACGGTGTAGCTGAGGTAACCCGACGCGATGGTCCCGCCCGTCCCCAGTTCGTCGGCGAATTCCTGGTGGATCGTGCTGGTGGAGGAGTCGGTCCCGTCGACCGTCGCCGTCCCGCTGAGGGGGCGTCCGGTGTCCGACGAGGTCTCGGGGCCCGTTCCGTGCAGCGTCCCGCTGGACGCGTCGAACTCGTCGATCGTGTAGGAGTCGGAGCCGGAGACGACTGTCCCCTGGTCGCCGAGGGTCGCCTCCGCCCAGCCCGAGATCGTCTCGCGCTCGGTGGTCGTCTCGCCGGTTGACTCCGTCAGCGTCATCGTGACGTTGGAGGACATGGACCCGGAGATCGCGTCGGTGACGGTCATGACGGCCGAGTCGGATTCCGTGACAGTCGAGTCCGACGAGTCTTGGAGGGTCTGGCTCTCGAAGCCGTCGGCAACAGTGCCGTCGAGCCCCAGATCTTCGGTCAGGGTGCCGATCTGGACCCGCGTCGACGACCCGGACTCCGAGTCGGAGTCGGCGGCGGTCCCGGCCGCCCAGTCGTTCTCGCCCCCGGCCGAGTCCTCCCAGCCGCCCATCTCGTCGCCGGAGGAATCCCCGCCGCCGGAGGCGTCGCCGATCACCTCATGATCGCTCTCGGAGAAGCTGATGGTCGTGGCGCCGCCGACGACCCGTCCGTCGTCCCCCAACGTCTCCGTCGTCGAGGTGTAGAGCGTCGACGAACCGTCCAACGGCTCGGTCGTCTCCAAGGTCCCGCTGACGTGTTCCTGGTCGTCGCCGGAGGAGGAGTCGGCCCCGGAATTTTCGAGGTCGTCGATCGTGATGTTGGACGAATAAGCGTCCTCGTCGTCGAGGGTCCA
The DNA here is from genome assembly GCF_011065895.1 of Paludisphaera rhizosphaerae. Taxonomy (NCBI): domain Bacteria; kingdom Pseudomonadati; phylum Planctomycetota; class Planctomycetia; order Isosphaerales; family Isosphaeraceae; genus Paludisphaera; species Paludisphaera rhizosphaerae. The sequence continues at coordinate 12,662 of NZ_JAALCR010000027.1, forward strand.
GCCGCCGTCGCCGTGCCCGGAACCGGTGCTGACGACGGAGCCTCCGGTCACGACGCCGTAGGCGCCGAGGACCAGGCTGCTCAGGACGGTCCCGGATTCGTCGAGCGAGATCCCGCTCCCGGTCTCGACCAGGGTGGGCGACGAGTGGACCGACTCGACCTCGCGGGCGTTGGAGTTCGAGTCGGCGGAGTCGATCCTGGAGGAGTTTTTCGTATCGTCGTCGGACTCCTCGTCGTCGACGTCCTCGACCGAATCGTCCGAATAGGTCGCCGACCCGGTGGTCGACCCGCCCAAGATCACGCCGCCCGCGCCGATGGTTTCGTTGGTCTGCTCGGAATCGTCCTCCTCGTCGTCGGCGTCGTCCGTGTCGACGTCGTGTTCGAAGACCGACTCGTTCTCCTGAATCGAGAGGGTGCTCCCGCCCAGGAAGGCGTTGATCAGGTCGCTGAGGTAGTCCGTCGCGTCGAACGTGTCCGAATCCGTGGCCTCGTCCGAGCCGTGATCCGATTCGGTCGTCGAGGAGCCGCCGCCCAGGACCGCCATCGCGGCCCCGAGCGCGAACGTCGACAGGCCGCTCTCGTGGACCGTGTTCTGGAGGACGTCCTGGATCTGGTCCACCTCGTTCGTCGAGTCGTCGGCCGAGTCGTCTTCTTCCTCGCCCGCCTGGGCGTCCTCTTCGTGGGACGAGACGTGCGCCGAGAGGGAGACTTGATCCCCCAGCGTGTTCTCGTCCGTGTCGTCGAGGGAAGATCCGATCGTCGTCGCCCCGTCCAGGACCTCGCCGCCGGCCCCGTAGTCGAGTTGGACGGTCTCGTTCTCGGATTCGATCCCCTGGTCGGAATCGGAGTCGGAATCGGAGTCGGATTCGCCCCCCGACTCATTGCTCGAGGCGGTATCCCCGCCGACCTTGCGCGTGTCGATCTCGACGTCCTGGAGCGTTTCCGAGCCCGTGTTGGAGTCCGTCTCCTGAAACTGGTCGACCGCGCTCTTGAAGAAGTATCCAACGCCGGAAACGACGACGCCCGCCGCGCCGAGCGCGAGGCTGGTCGTGTCGGTCAGCCCGTCGGTCTCGGAGTCGGTCTCGGTCTCCGTGTTGGAGGATCCGCCGCTCTCGGTCGAGCTGACCGAAACGGATTCGCCCGCCGCGGAGTCGGTCTCGGTCTCGAAGTCGGAATCCTGCTCGGAACCCGTCGCGGCGTCTACGATCTGGTCGAAGATGCTGGGATCGATCAGGCTGCTGAAGAATGATCCGCCGGTCACGCCGCCCGATCCGAATGACACCGTCCCCGATTCGACGGAGGTCGGCTGATCGACTTCGGATTCCTGGATCGTCGAGTGGTCGTTCTCGGACTCGCCGAACGAGACGGTCGACCGCGAACTCGTCGAGGAGTCGGCCTCGCCGCCCGAAGCCGTGATCGACTCGGATTCGTTCACCGTGGAATTCGCGGTGTCGGAGTCGGTCTCGCCGAGCGAGAATCCGACGATCAAGCCGCCGGCCCCGAGCGCCAAGGTCCCGCCGGAGGAGACGATCGCGTCGACGAGTGTGCTCGTCGCGGTCTCGCCGTCCTGGATCGATTCGCCGTCCTGGTCGTCGATCGACGCCGTGGATCCGCTCGCGACGTCGACGTCGACGTCGTCCTCGGATTTCGATTCCGTGTCCTGGTCGTTCTCGACCGATGTCGCGGTCGTCGTGGTCCCGCCGGCCTCGCTGATCGTCGCGTCTCCTCCGCTGACGAGCCCGTACGAGCCGAACGTCTCGTGTCCGTTCTGGGAGTCCGTGGCATGGCCGGTTTCGACGTCGGTCTCGGTCGCGCCGATCGTCAAGGATTCGCCGAGGGACGAGGAAAGCGAGTTTCCAGACTCGGTTCGACGTTCCACGTCGTGATCGTCGATCGAGTCCTGGTCGGTTTCGACTTGCGTGTCCGTGCCGTCGACGGTCCGGTTCCAGCTGAACGTCGAATTCCCCGAGGAGACGACGCTCCCGCTGAACGCCTGAGTCCCCGTCGCCGCGAGCGTCGAGGCCACGTGTCCCTGATCGTGATCGCTGAACGAATCGTTGAACTGATCTTCCTCGTCCGCCGTGTCGCCGGCGTCCGCCGCCGAGAGTGAGCTTTCGTCGGTTTCCAACCCCGTGTCGGTCGCGTCGTCGGACGAGTGGAAGTCGTATCCCACCGTCTCCGACCAGCCGTAGGACGTCCCTTCGGAGGATGTAAACGTCTCGCTCCCCGTCTCGCCGTAGCTTGTCGACTCTCCCTCGGAGTCGCTCTCGGAATCCCCCTGCGTTTCGGCCTCGCCGCTCTCGGCGATCGTCGATTCCCCCACCTCCGTCGACGACGCGCTCGAGGAATCGCTTTCGCCCCAGGTGAACTGATTCGACCCGGTGGGCAGAAAGCCGCCCGAGGCGATCGTATCGACGCCCGTGACATGGAGCGTCCGGCCGCCGGAGCCTTCACCGTTCGAAGACGCCGATTCGTCTTCGTCGACGCTCGAGGAGCTGGAGGACTGTCCGGACAGGGCCGTGATCGTCGAAGTGTCGGAGCCGCTCTCGTCGAAGACGTAGTGGTCGCTCCCCGAACTCACGGCGCCGGAGCCGTCGACCGCCTCGGTCTGGGTCTCGTTCAGGGAAAACGAGTCGGATCCTCCATCGATCTCGGTCGTGCTTTCCGACGCGTTGGCGGCTCCCGACGCCGATTGATCGTTCGACAGAGTCAGTGTGTAGTGGTCGGACCCCGTGAGTTGGTCGGTCAACGTGTGCGTCGAGGTTCCGCCGGACCCGTTGATGGACAGGGTCGCAGATCCGACGTCGTCGAGCGTGAACTGCGACCCGTCCGGAGCGTAGCCGGTCTCCTGGAAGCTGTAGCTGAGGTAGGCGGAGTCGGACGTGCCGAAGCTCGACCCGCTGTACGACCCGTTGATCGTGTAACCGCCGCCGGCGGTGAACTCGTAATCTCCCAGGCCGTCGCTGGCGCTGATTGAGGTCGCCGTCGGCGTGGCGACGATGTTCGTCCCCCCCGTGTCGGTGGGGTTCAGGGAAGCCAGTGCGCCGTCGATGTAGCTGAGCAGCAAGGCGTCGAGCGTTCGGAAGCCGGCCGAGGAGGCGTCGCCTCCGACCGGGCCGTCGCTGTACGGCGCCGTCGACGGCGAAGGAGGAAGCAATCGATACACCTGCGCGAAAACCCCGCCCTTGCCGCCGCCGACGGGACGCACCATCGCGTAAGCGCTCGACAGCATGGGGGACGCCGACGTGCTCGCGGCGCTCTCGAGGCTCGCCTCGTCCAGAGTCGGATCGAAGCCGCCGTCGGTCGACCCGGCCGCGACGCGACCGCTCGCCAAGGTCGAACCGAGGATCGACGTCGGATCGGAGCCCGTTGAATCGAGCGAACCGTGTGCATTTCGAGGCCGCGTCGACATCGGGCCGTGGAGCCGCGTCGAATGACTCGATGAAAGCCCATCGGTCGACGACGAGGCGTTCGAGCCGATCTCGGCCCAGGGGTTGATCGGAGACCTGGCCGCGAGCCGCTTGGAGTCGCCGGTTCCGGTCGCCGAATGGACGGCGGAAGAATTCGGCTGATTTTGGAAAGCCGCGTTCTTCGAGGCGTCCGTCGCCGAGGGAGTCGAACCGCCTCCGGGCGATTGGACCGCGCCGCTCGCCGCGGCGGACGCGGGCGATCCCCGATCGGCGACGGCCGCACCGGCGTTCGCGCCCAGGCCGACCGAAGCCGACATGGAGGAGTTGGCCTGGGGGACTGGGACCGCCGGCAGTCGGAAGCCGGCGTTGGACTTCGCCCGGGCCTGGGCGGAGGAGCCTCCCGTCCCTCCGCCGACGACGGGGCCGCCTGCGCCTGACGATCTGGGGCGTTGCCCGGGGCTGAGGCCGGCGGAATTGTTCGGCCGAATCGTTGCTGCGAATCCGACGAATGGGTCGGACGCCTGGACATTCTTAAACGCGGCGTCGGGTCCACGTCGGATCGGCCCGCTTCCAAGGTCGGTGGGGGGCGAATCGAGCGAACCGGCCCGACGAAGATGAGCGCGACCCGCCTCCGCCGCGATCGGTATCCGCCGAGCTTCAGTCCCGGATGCCGAGGGAAGGCCCGTGGGCATGATCGAAATGGGCAGCAGGCCGGGCGGGGCGAACAGCATGCTGGACGATTTGATCGGCTCCAGCGGCAATTCGATCGGCGAGGGGCGGTAAGCTCTCGATCGTCGCGAAGCCCTTGCTCTTCCGCCCATGCCGTCCTCCCCCGCCGAACCGAAGTCGCCTTAAGAGGCGTTCATGAGAGGCGATAAATCATGGTGGTGCTTACCGTGCAAGCACCCTGCGAAAAAATTTCTTAACGATTAGATTCCTCCGATCGAGGAGTTGTGCACGCCGGAATTCATCCGACTCGACCCAATCCCCGGCGCCCGACCCGACGCCGTTGCCCCCACACGTCCCGGCCGTCGTGGGGAACGAACGCGGAGGCGGTCGTCCGCGTCGCCCCCGCATTCGATCGAACCGCCCGAGCCGTCGATCTCGGACCCGTCGATTCGAGCACCCATTCGTCGGGGATGCCGAGCCCGCGCAGGGAGGAGAGCCGTTCGATTCTTTTGAGGATGTGGCCGGGATTCGGTGCCCCGCCGGTCTGGCGTCACCACCCAAGGAGGGTCTGGCGGGAGTCGGCGCGCGGCGTCAGGAGTTCATCCAGTCGGACTCGCTGCTCCGAGGTCAGATCGGCGGACAGCACCTGGTAGCCTCCTGGCGGGCGCGATGGCGTGCGGCCGAGGCCCAGCACCGGCAATGCCGGGGCCAGGATGTGACGCCGCCACAGCTCGTCCAAGAGGGTTTTGATCAGCGCGAGGCCACGATCCATGCTGTGCGCCAACGCGGTCAGCCAAGTCGACATCTCACGATGTTCCGGCGGATCGAAGGTTCTCCACGGGGCTGGCACCGATTCATCATGGGCCCAGGGACGGCCGAGGTGACGGAGGAACGCGAGCTGGACCGCAAAGCCCGAACGGCTCGGTTCGCCAGGACGTTTGGCGATCAGATCGAGGTCCATCCAACCAAATGCGACGCCGGGATGGGGCGTATGCGCCGGTCGCAGCGGTCGCGCCGCGGGCGACGCCCGCGAAAGCCTCCTCCGGTCGGCCCGACGACTCGATGTCTTAAAAAGTGAACGAGAGGCGCTCTGGGGACCCGTGAGCAGGTCCACAAAACGTCGGTTCCGGCGCTTCCGGCGTATGAAACGCGGGCGGCCTGCGCGCATACCCATGGGGTGCATAATCCGCCGCCGGCGGTTTTCGCGCGCAGGGACGACGATCGGAGGCCATGGTGAATATAAACGCCCCCACCCCTCCCCCCACCCCCAGGGGGTCAGGGGGTTGGTGTACCTGTGCCGGGCCGAAGCGGGCGTCGGCGATCCGCGTTCCTGTGCTTTGCATGAAGGCGGGGTGAAGAAGACGTCGACGCTCATCGAGGGACGTTCTTCGGATCAGGCCGATCCCGGAGGACAGCGTACATCGAATCCAAGCATCGCTCGACGACATGATTTAAAAGATTTTAGTTTCAGAATGCGTCGGACTTGGGAATTTTCGTATTCATCAATGATTCATAGGTTTACGTCGACCTTGGATGCCATCCGTGAAGCCTGATTCGACGCATCCAAGCGTCGAGGCAGGCGGCAGGGGCTTGAAGGCCGGCGTCGGTCCGGTTTATCAGTGGGGTCGGTCGCAGCGACGATAGAGCCTTGCGACGCGCCGTCCGCGTGCAAGGCGGTCGACGACCCAACCTCCCCGCGTCTTCGGACGACCCGGGATCGAAACGATCGCGATCGAACGGCCGGCGGGACTCTCGCGTCCCCACCCCGTTCGGCGTGCGCGCCGATCCGAACGCCCGCACTCGAGAAGCCCGCCATGAGCCGCAAGCCCGCCGACCGACGTCGCATTCGCGAGTCCCGCCGCGCCCGCACGCTGAGAGGGTTCGTCCCGTCGATCCAGCCGCTGGAGGCCCGCCAGCTGATGACCGGCGAGATTTATGTGAGCGACCTGGCGTGGTCGTCGTCGAGCAACGGCTTGGGGCCGGTGGAACGGGACGCGAGCGTGGGGGGGGGGCCGGCTTGAGCGACGGCTCCGCGATCACGCTGGACGGAGCGACGTACGCCAAGGGTCTGGGAGCGTACGGGGCCAGCGACGTAGAAGTGGCGTTGGACGGCCGCTACTCGCGGTTCCAGGCGGTCGTGGGGATCGACGACGACGCCTCGGGTGCCGGATCGGCCGTGTTCCAGGTGTGGGCGGACGGGGTGAAGCTGTTCGACTCGGGGGTGCTGACCCTCGCGGACGCGGCGGCGTCGATCGACGTCCCTGTCGCGGGCAATTCGACGCTCCACCTGATGACGACCGACGGCGGCGACGGCTCCGCATCTGACCACGCCGATTGGGCCGACGCCAAGCTGACGAAGGCCTCGTCGGCAGCGTACGTGGGGACGGACGCGACGACCCAGGGGGATTGGCTCGGGGTCTACGGCGGCGATGGCTACAAGTTGGCGGGCGACGACACGGACGATCCGGACTACGCGACGGTCTCCATCGACGACGGCGTCGAGCATACGTGGGACCCCAATCCGGGCTCGTCGACGACGCGGGCGTTGCAGCGGGCCGACGGCTCCGGGCGGGTGGCGGCGACCTGGTTCAACACCTCGGAATTCGCGGTGGTCGTCGACGTGACGCCGTCGGATGACGCGACCCACCGGATCAGCCTCTACCTGCTGGACTGGGATGCCGGCGGGCGCACGGAGCGGATCGACGTGGTGAGCCTGGCGACCGGCGACGTGCTGGACAGCCGGAACGCGTCGGATTTCGCCGGCGGGGCGTACCTGACCTGGGACGTGCGCGGTGCAGTGCGGTTCCGGGTGGTCCACGACGGCGGGTCGAACGCGGTCGTCAGCGGCGTCTTCTTCGACCCCGTCCCCAACTCGGCCTCCGCCTCGTTCGTGAAGCCCGACGCGACGACCCAGGGCGACTGGATCGGCTCGTACGGCGGTGACGGCTATTCGCTGGCCGGAGGCTGGGAATCCCAGCCGGGTTATGCAACCGTCAGTTTCAACAACAAGCTCGACTACGTCTGGGATTCGAACGTCGTCGCTGGAGAGACGCGGGCGGTGCAGAAGCCCGACGGTTCGGGCCGCGTCGCGGCGGCCTGGTTCAACTCGTCGCCGTTCGAGGTGGTCGTCGACGTGACGCCGTCGGACGATGCGACGCATCGGATCAGCCTGTACCTGCTGGATTGGGACGGCATCGCTCGAATTACTCAGATCGAGGTCGTCGATCCGGTGACGGGCGCGGTGTTGGACTCCCGAGAGGCGTCGCAATTCCACGACGGCCTCTACCAGACGTGGGACGTCCGCGGTTCGGTGCAGTTCCGCATCACCCGGGTGGGAGGAGCCAACGCCGTGGTCAGCGGGATCTTCTTCGACCCGGTCCCAGGAATGTCGACGGCCCCTGCCACGCCCACGGGCGTCGTCGCGGCGGCCGTGTCGGATTCGGCGGTGCAGGTGACGTGGACCGCCTCGGCGGGCGCCGACGGCTACACGATCGAACGGAGCGTCGACGGGTCGGACTGGTTCCTAATCGGCACGACGGTCGGGGCGAACGCCACGAGCTACCTGAACTTGGGCCTTTCCGAGGGGACTCGCTACTCTTACCGCGTCGCGGCGACCAACGAATCGGTGAGTTCCACGCCCAGCGGTTCGGAGTCCGCGAGGACGCTCTTGAAGACTCCGACGGGCTTGACGGCCGTCTTCGTCTCGGCCTCGAGCGTCGTTCTGGCTTGGGTCGACGTCTCGGCCCTAGAAACGGGCTATATCGTCGAGATGTCGCAGGACGGGGTCAACTGGGTCGAAGCGACAACGACAGCGGAGAATGCGACCAATGCGACGGTGACGGGCGCATTCGGCTCAGTGGCGACGCACTTCCGAGTCAGTGCTTTCGGAACTGACGGCCGTACCTCTGGCATGTCAAACACCGAGACGGTATTGCCGAGCCTGGGGGCCCCGACCAATCTCTCGGCGACCCCAGCCTCCGCCACTCAGGTCGACCTGACGTGGACAGACAATTCCAGCGACGAACAGAGTTTCGTGGTGGAACGGTCGTCGGACGGTGGAGCCACTTGGCAGGTCGCAAGTGTGGGAGCCGATCAGAACACGTACGCCGCCACAGGCTTGACCGCGGGAGTCACGTATTTATTCCGAGTCTATGCCAGCAACGAATCGGGGGATTCCGCGTTTTCCAACGTTGTTTCCATAACAACACCGGTCTACCCGAGCCGACCGACGCTGAACACGGCGACGGCGTTGTCGGATTCGAGCATCGCCCTGTCGTGGACGGACGTCGCGGGCGAGACGGGCTACCGCATCGAACGCAGCACCAACAGTGGTTCGACATGGACGACGGCGGGAACCGCTGATGCCGGGGCGACCACGTTCACCGACTCCGGGCTCTTGGAAGCGATCTTCTACACCTACCGAGTCGTCGCGACCAACAAGGCGGGGGACTCCCAACCGAGCGGGACCAAGGTCGTCGCAACCTTGCCATCCGCCCCTATCAACCTGTCGGCGACGGTGATCTCCGGCGACCGGATCGACCTAACGTGGGCTCCACATTCCACGTTGGCTGATCTCTACTACGTCGAACAGTTGATCAACGGCACGACTTGGACGCAAGTCGGCACCGCTCTTGGAGCGACTCGGACCAGCTACTCCGCCAGCGGTCCTTTCGACGCATCGACGACATATTACTTCCGCGTCCGTGCCTATCGATACGTCGGCGGCTACTCCGCCTATTCGGCAATTGTGTCGCCGACAACACCGGCCTACCCGAGCCGACCGACGCTGAACACGGCGACGGCGTTGTCGGATTCGAGCATCGCCCTGTCGTGGACGGACGTCGCGGGCGAGACGGGCTACCGCATCGAACGCGTCAACTACCGTTTTGATTCGATTTGGACGACGGCGGGAACTGCTGATGCCGGGGCGACCACGTTCACCGACTCCGGGCTCTTGGAAGCGAACTCTTACACCTACCGAGTCGTCGCGACCAACACGGCGGGGGACTCCCAAGCGAGCTTGACCAAAGTCGCCGCGACTCAGCCATCCGCTCCTACCGACCTGTCGGCGACGGTGATCTCCGGCGACCGGATCGACCTAAGCTGGGTCACCCATTCCACGTCGATTGGTTACTACTCCGTCGAACGGTTGATCAACGGCGCGACGTGGACGGAGGTGGGCACCGTTAGCGGGCTGATGACGAACAAGTACACTGCCAGCGGTCCTTTCGACGCATCGACGACATATTACTTCCGCGTCCGTGCCTTTGGATACGAAGCCGGCTACTCCACCTATACGCCGGCAGCGTCGCCGACGACGCCCGCTTTTCCGCCCGCGCCTGCCAACTTGACGGCGACGCCCGCCTCACCAACAGCGATCCTTCTCTCCTGGTCTGCCTCAGCAGGCGCGACGAAATATGTGGTCGAGCGGAGGCCGAGCTGGTCGCCTGGATTTACGGAGGTTGCTGAAGTATCTGACGGCCAAACGACTTACACTGACGCTGGCTTGATCGAAGCGGCGACCTACTATTACCAAGTAAGGGCGCGAGGAAGCTTCGGCGATTCCGCGCGGAAATCCGCCTCCACATCGACCTTGTACTACACGCCGACGATTGCGAATCCCGCTACGGCCAGCGCTTCAACCGTCACCGGCACAACCGTGAATCTAGCCGTTCTGGGTGCCGTGACTGGGGGGGAATCGAAACTCCGGTACATCTGGTCGATCGTCTCCAAGCCCGCAAGCGCCCCCTCCCCGTCGTTCAGTACAAACACTATAAATTCATCCAAGAATGCCACTGCAACGTTTGGTGCAGCTGGCAACTACACATTCTTGGCGACCATCAGCAACGGCAATCAGTCGGTGTCCAGCAGCGTCTCGGTCGTGGTCCAGCAGCAGGTGACGAACATCGTCGTGAGCTCGCGGCCTGCCAACGACGAGCCGGACGGCAAATTCCAATTCACGGCCGACGCGCGGGACCAATTCGGGCAGGAGATGGCGGTTCCGCAGTCCTTCGCCTGGTCTATACCACCCGACAGTTCCGGCACGATCTCGGCGGACGGCCTCTACTCTTCCGCCGATCCTTCGGCGGTCGCGCCGGCAGCCGTACAAGTTTCGGCGGGAGGGATGACCAAGACCGCCGTGACCAATCCCGGATATATCAAATATACGCTCAAGGGGGATTACGTCGCGGCCGGCGTCGGGATCCGAGGCAAGAATGCGGGCACGATCACGATCGGCGAGATACCCTCCGGGGCGACCGTGAAGGGTGCCTATCTATATTGGGCCTATCTGGCCAACAGCGAGAATCCAGCGTTCGCGAAACTTGGATTCGACGGCGTCGCGATCACCGGAAGTCGTATTGGGACCGGCATCGATACAAACTGGGGTCTGAACTCCAGTTATTCATACAGGGCCGACGTCACCAAGCAGGTCACCGGCAACGACATGTTTACGCTCACCAACATCGTCTCCTCCAGCCAAAGTTTAGCTCAGGGGGCCTCGCTCGTCGTCATATACAACGACGAACTTGCCGTCGCGAAGACGGTCATCATCCAGGACGGCAACAGCGTGATCTATTACGCCGGCGACTCGTTCACCAAGCAATTCAAGGATTTTTACGCCGTCGGTCCCGTCGAGGCTCGGACGACGTTCATTGTCGGTGATGGGCAGGACGATGGATCGACGGACTACGATGACCGTGCCAAGTTCACCGGGAGCACCGGTCAGATTCCCTGGACGAATTCCTTCACTGGTGCGGATGGCGCGTACTGGGACACTCAAACCTACGACGTCTCGTCAACGATCAAGCTGGGCGACACCTCGGCCTCCGTCTCGATCACCGGGGACGGCGACTGCCTCATGTGGGTCGCCCAGATTTTCTCGGTGACGAGCCCCATGGTCGACTTGGACGTCGACTCTGACAATTCCGGCACGGTGGACCGTTCGCCAGAGGAAGATCGCATTGAGGCCGACGAGAAGCGGACCGGCTACCTGATCGCCGTCGAAACCGAAGACGACGACCGCGACGGGGTGCCCGGCTTCGCTGACGGCTATAACCGCGACGGGAACGCCGGCAACGCCGACGACAGCGCAGGAGCGAACCAGAAATTCGGCCGGATGTTCCTGGAAATCCCGCAGTCGTTCGACCTGTCCAACGTGAAGATCCGGATCACGTACCTTTACTCGGACCCGTCTGTCGTCAGCGTGAATGCCGACGGAAAATATATACCCGACGGAGGCAGGCTCCGGATCTGGACGAAGGACGCGTCTGCGGCCCGCAATCCGGCCGCCGCCAGCGCGTCCGGCGACTTCGTGCCTTCGGGCGTCTACGATCCGTCGCAACTCGGACTTTCGGGGTCGAAGCGGACAATCCCCCTCTTCCTTGAGGGGATTGCTGCGGGCAGCGTGGATATCCTGGTTGAAATCGACCCGGACGGAGCCGGGCCAGCCGGGTACGTGACCCGGGACTCGGTTCTGGTCCGGGTGGTGAACGTCGACCTCGACGTCAATGGCAACGGATCGCTCCTCGATGCCGTCGATGGTGCCATGAATTATCTGCCTGGGTATGAGGGCAAGACGCAGAAAATCTCCACCGGGAACAGCTTCAAGAATACGACATTCGTCGGACAGAATATGAGCATCATCGCCGACGGCGTGGGTGCCGGGATGGGGATCGATTCCGTCCAGTTCAGTTTGACGACTACGTCCCACCTAGGCTATGCAGGCAACGCCGGACTCACCGACCCGGCTTTCGGTCCCGGCGGCGCGAATAATAACGACTTTTCATTCCTGCAGAGCACGAATGGCATTTCGGCGATGGGCGTGATGGCGCAGCGCCTAACCTCCGTCGATTTTTGGGCCAAGGACTACGGCGGGGCCGCCGTGGTGAAAGTCGAATTCATGTCGGGCGGGAGGGTGATACTGACGGTGAACCTCCGCGTGCCGCTCGACATGGACTCGGACGGCATCTCCGACGCTTGGGAGCGGCAGAAAGTTCAGGAGTGGAACGTCCAGTACGGGACGAGCCATCCGGTCGATGTCACCGTCTTCTCCAATGGAGATGACTCTGAGCTCCAAGATCCTGACGGCGGCACTGGGATTCTCAGCTTCAGCTACGGACCGGCCATGGGAAACCAGGCGGCGGTCGGCGACGGCAAGACTGTATTCCAAGAGTACCGAGGTTACATTTTCGACGGGGGTGGTTACGATTGGAATGGCACCAACAACCTCAACGCCAGCGGGCATACGCGGCTCAACCCCGCGTTTAAAGAGCTCCTAGTTGAGGTCGATGCGATGGCCGGGATCGCCCACCTTCCCACTGATATCAGGTCCTGGATGAACACCGTTTCTTGGGGCATGAGTCAGGCGGTCGACGGTGCAGGTATCCGTATGTTTTACGTTCTCGATGACCTCGCGACCACATTTTCAACTCTACCAAGTCCTGCAAGTCTTGTGGCTTACGATCAGGCGAACGCGAACGCTGACATGCCATATCCTACGTTCAGACACCTTCAACTGGTTTCGCGATTCGGATTCACGCCCCAGGGGGGGCTTTCCACCCGTGTAGAGGGCTCGAATTACGCGGTAGATTTCGGGTTCGATTTTGCGAACTACTATAGCATTTCCACTGATATATCGGCCGCGGCGTTCATCAGCCATGAGCTGGCGCACATCATAACGTATAACGGAGGCAATGATGGGGCCGGCCATTTCAACGATCCCAACGGCGATGGGACGTCCGCTGATGCAGACGATCAAACTCGTGTCAACTGGAATTATTTTTATAACTACCCATCCAGACTGCTTACTGTAGAAATGAATTCCGCGTCAACGTCGATCACGCTGGATAGCACCGCAGGCCTGACAACGGCAGGACTTATTCGAATCGGCGGATTTGCTGGAGAGCTGATTGCCTACACGGGCATTGTCGGAAATACATTAATTGGATTGACTCGGGGATTTGATGGCACGCCGATTGCGAATTCTTCCGCCGTAGGGACTGCTGTCACACCAGCGTATTACGCCATGGACATGAGAAGGATTCGTTACGGGTACGGTACCGTGCGATTTATCGACGTCAGGTGAAACCAGGACATCTCGCGTGTTGGCAACGATCGCATTCGCTCTCGCTTGTTCCACCCAGGCCTGGAGTGTCCAAGATCCGGTCGAGGGGCCGCGATTCTTCGACGTCCGAGTCCACCTCGACGAGCCGGTTTACCCACTGGGCTCGCCGACTTTCGTCAACCTCGAGCTCGTCAATGTTCTGAGAGAGATGAATTATCTGAAGCTGGATCACCTCGGGTTGCCGTCGCCCCTCGAATATCGGTTGACAGCCCCGGACGGTCGCCGATCGGACGCACAGAACTTGGACCGGGACCCCAATTGGATCATCGACGGTCCGCCTATTCCCCATAAATTGTCCGAGCTTTACCCCATCAAACCCGGAGATAGCGTAACACTTCGCTATGACCTCGCCCGGTTCTTCAGAATTCAACGGCCCGGAACCTATCACCTTGAAGTCGCCGAGCCGGGACGCCCTGCGATCTGCCGAGTCGATTTCGACGTCGTGGGGCTTGAAATCCTACAGGCAATCAAGATCAATGAACTATGCGAGCTGCCGCTCAGCTTATTCGAGAAGAATAATGTCTATACTGCACCTATCGAGTGTCATCTCGAGATCGGAAAGGTCCCAGTTCGCGAAGGCGGGCCGTGGTTCGCTGTGATCTCAGACGTCATGATCACGGGGCGGAACGTCGCTCGCGTGGCTCCTCCACTCGTCGTACCTCCCAAGACCCGCGTCGCGGCAAGTGCGATCGACGTCCGAGGTCAGCTCTGGATGGTCTTGGTGGCCGAGGACGCCAGTACCCTGATGATCTGGGATCTGAAGGAAGGTCGTCGGCGGAGAGCGATCCCGTGGGGAAAGTATGTGATCGAGTTGGGATCGACGCCGATTCGCCCGTTTTCGAAGGGGAAGGTCGTTATCGCCGGTGTGCCGGGGCAGCCTAAGCTGAGCACGCAACTTGACGCGCAGATCGACCAGCGTTAGACATCACGCATGCGGAGTGCGAGGCCCAGACCTCCTGAACGACCAGCAGGCGGTCGGAGCGGGCCCGCATGCGTTGCAGGCCCTTGAGCGAGCTGATGGGCCGCTCGACGATCCAGCGGACCACGCCCAAGCCGCTGCCGTGCGGCGTCCTCCAAGCCATAGGGGCTCGATCCCCATCCACTGCAGCAGGTCCCGGGCCCCTTCGAGTCGTAGCCCCGGTTGGCCAACAGGTCGTCGGGCAGCTCCTTCGGCCGGCCCGGCTTGCCGCCGACCTTGGGATAGTCGAGGACCAGGGGGATGATGTGGCGATGGTCCAAGGCGTTCGCCCCGGCGGTCCGGATCCTCACGCTGTCGACCACGACCGTGTCGGCGTCAAGTTTGCCGGCCCGCTTCAACCCCCCGAGCAGGCCATCGCGGCCGGCACGTCCTCCCAGCGCCAGTTAGTCGCCAAGAGGAACCAGATCACCCGCAATACCTTGCGGTGCGCGATCGGCGGCCGTCCCCCATCGCGGCCGACCGGACGCTCCGGCGGCGAGGGGGATGAAAAGGGGCCACTCTTAAATACGCCGGGCAATTAGGGGGGGATGAAAAGGGGGGATGAAAAGGGGCCACTCTTAAATACGCCGGGCAATTAGGAAATCTAGGATTTTTTTGCCAACTGCTGCGATGGCAACGGCCATGTGGTCCTGACCACTACGCCGACCGGACCACCGCCTCCGCCGCCTGCGACGCCTTCAGTCGGCTCCAGCCAGCGACCAACTCAACGGCCACGTCGACGCTCCCGAGGATTGCATAGACGCCAAGGCGGTCTTCGCCCCCGTCATCGACGCCCTACGACGGCAATGGCCGTCTCTTCAAACGCCGGTAGTCCACGCGTCTGAATCACGGGCGTAATTCTTGTCGACGACGGGTCACGCCCGTCGCCGCGACGTTGCGCTTGGCGTTCGACCGCCGACGCCGGCGGAAATCATGTCGCCACGCGTGCGTTCGTGCTACATTTGTGTCGGTGGTACATAGCACCCGGCCGATCGGGACGACGTCCGAGCCGACTGCGGCGAGACCCCACGTCGCGATCCTCGAGTCGGCGGAAAATGGAGAGCACACCGGGATGCCCGCCGAGACCAAACAAGCGCGAGTCCGCCGCCTTTCGCACCTGCTCGAGCGCGACCACTCCCTCAACGGCGGCATCCTCTTCGGGCTCGACGGATACGTCGTGGAAATCCAGGCGAGGGCGATGTCGGTCTTGAACGCCCCGACCCCTTGGCGATTGGCCACGGGGATCACCGGCATGGCGTCCGGCACCGTCCGCGAGGCGCTCGATCGGATCGCGGGCGCCTTCCGCAAATGCCGCATCCCCGATCCCGACGTCGAGATCCTCATCAACCTGACGCCGGCCACCCTGGAGAAGGACGGCTCGTGGCTCGACCTGCCGCTGGCCGTCATCATGCTCCAGGCCGCGGGCATGCTGCCTGACCTGCCCGAGCATCGCGAGGGGGACTTCGTCCTGCTCGGCGAGCTCGGCATCCACGGCGAGATTCGCCGCGTCCCCGGGCCCTCTCGATCGCCTACTGCGCCCGGCCCGGACAGAAGCTGATCGTCCCGGCCGGCAACGAGAAGGAATGCGCCCTCATCCTCGCCAAGCCGGGCCACGAAGGCTGCGGGATCTACCCGGTCGCGCTCCTGGAGGACGTCGTCGCGTATTTCCGAGGCGAGCGGAAGCTGGATAACGCCCTCAAGGCGGGGATCTCGTTCGACTCGTTCATCGAGCGAGCCCCGGATTTCGGCTTGATCCGGGGTCAGGCGAAATCCAAGGAGGCGGCCTGCATCGCGGCCGCCGGAGGGCACAACCTCCTGCTGATCGGCCCCCCGGGCGAAGGCAAATCGCTGATGGCCAGCGCCCTGCCGGGCATCCTGCCACGCCTCAGCGACGAAGAGAAGGTCCAGCTCACGAGGATCTATTCCGCCTATGGGGCGCTCGAAAAAGACGGTGTCGCCGTGACGCGTCGACCCATGCGGACGATCCATCACACGGCGTCCCGCCAATCCGTCGTCGGGGGCGGTTCCCGGATACCGCGGCCCGGCGAGATCACGCTCAGCCATCTCGGGGTCTTGTTCCTGGACGAGATCGCCGAGTTCTCCACGTCGACGCTCGAGGCGCTTCGCCAGCCCATGGAGAGCGGCGAGATCCAGATCTCCCGGGTCGGGGCGACGCTGTCGTACCCGGCCCGGTTCACGTTGGTGGCGGCCATGAACCCCTGCCCTTGCGGGTATTACGGCACGGACCTGTGCCGCTGCAAGAACGTGGACGTTCGGAAGTATCAACGCAAGCTCAGCGGACCGATCCTGGATCGCATCGACCTCCAGGTCGAGCTCAGCCGCCTCTCGACCGACGAGCGATTCGCCGAGACGAAGGAGGAATCGCCGCGGCTGCGTGCGCTCGTCGAGCGGGCCAGGGAACGTCAACGCAAACGGTTCGCCGGCCTGCCGATCCCGCACAACGCCGCAATGCCGGGCGGCCGCGTCCTCGAGTATTGCAACTTCGGCGAGGATGCGAGGGCGTCGCTGCGTTCGATCGTGGACCGCAACGTCCTCTCGACGCGCTCGATGGACCGGCTCTGCAAGGTCGCCCGGACCGTGGCGGACCTTAAGGACTGCGAGCAGGTCGAACCCGCCCATCTGGAGAAGGCGGCCGAATTCGTCGTCGGCGGAATGCTGCGGGAAGCGTTGTGAGTCCAGGAGCCCCATCGGACGTCGGCGAATCGTGCTTCCGATAAAGGCAGCTCTGGATCACCAGCTAATAAAGCCCTGGGCACACCGCACATCCTTTATAATCATTTTATGTTCAATTAGTCAAAACTGAGCGCCATTATTTAACCCAGGCCCAAGGGCTCAAGCCAGCCCCTTTTCAACCCTGAGAGCCAACCCGTCCGACCGTCCGATCTTGGGTGTTATGATCGCCAATGTGAAAACTAGCCGGCACTGAAGGCCACGCCTCTTGAAGGCCTCGCCGACCGTCGGATAACCGGCCTTTATGTTGCGCTCGCGCCGAGGCCGTCGGCGATCGGCTTCCGAGATCTCTCTGAGATGAGATCGCCTCGTTCGCCCGGCTCTCGTTCATCGACGAACCAGTTCAAACAAACGGAGGGCAGGGGAATTTTGCAGGCGAGCCGCCTGAAAGGATGCGGTCTCGACGGCCGGGTCTTGCCGGGAGGTCGCCGCGCTCGGAACTTGGATCGACGCGTCATCACCATCGGCCCGCGATCCGGAGGCGTCCGCGATGGAGAACCTCGACCTGGAGGCCCTGGATCTGGACCGGGGCGTGCTCGTGGAATCGAGCGGAGGCGACGGCCGGGCGGTGCTCTGGGTTCCCTTGGAGGGCGAGGCGGGGTTCCGGTACTGGGACCGCGTGGCGGCGGAGCGTCGGGGCGAGGTGTGGGCCCGTCACGGGCTCCGGTGGACGGCGGCGGCGGCGACGGCGACGGCGACGGCGACAGCGACAGCAACAGCGACAGCGACAGCGACAGCGACAGCGACAGCGACAGCGACAGCGACAGCGACAGCGACAGCGACAGCGACAGCGACAGCGACAGCGACGCGGGCGGGTAGCGTCATAAAACTCATTCGCAAGGGCAACTGCCACCCGAACCGCTGGATCCTCTGGTCCAAAGAAGGCTCCGTCGATCCCAAAGGCTGTCCGATCCTCTCCGCGGCCGAGGCTCCGGCCGTCTCCGCCACCGAGGCGGAGAGCGTGCAGGCCCCGCAGTCTCCCCAAAGCAACGCCGTCCTCCGAGCCCGTGAAGAGCTGGCCAAGATCCGAGCGACCAAGGCCGTCCAGGCGACGACTCTGGTTGCCCAGGAAATCGCCCAGAACATCGCCGCGACGACGGCGAAGCCCCCGACCAATCTCGCCTCTCAAGAGGTCCAAGAAGGTGCCGAGGAGGCCCAGTATCAGTCTCCCCGCAACCTCGACGGCGTTCTCGGACCGAAAACCCTGGTTGGACCTTCTCGACCTCGACGGAGGTTGGTGCCTCTGACGCGCAGGAATGGGTCGTCGTGACCTCCCCGGGCGGTAGGTCGACCCGTCGGCTGCTTCAACCCAACGGCTATCCCCGTCGCTTGGTGGGCGAGATCAATCAGGCCTTAAAGGAGCTTGATCAACCTGAAGAAAAAAGTCGCCATCCGAAACAGATCGCACCTCGCCAAAACCTCGCCGAGGTTCTCGAGCGCGCACGGAACAACCATGGGGGCTGGTCGTTCACCCACGGCCCCGACCCCAAGGGCGATCCTCGGTTCCGACGACTCATCGTGACTTCGCCGGACGGCCGTATTATTCGGAAAGGCATTCTCGTCAAGGGCGCTCAACAGACCCTGGCCGCAGACATCAATCGCACCGTAGCCAGCCTCAAGGCCGGGGCCGCCGACGGTTAATCCCCAATCATCATCAGCCCGCCCGAGGGCCAGGCGGGCTTCTCTACCGATCATCATCAGCCCGCCCGAGGGCCAGGCGGGCTTCTCTATCATCAGGAGACCGCCCCTATAGCTCCCGACGTATCTCACGGGGCCAAGGCAGCCGCCCGCTGGGCGACTCCGTCGAGACGGTTGAATACCGTTATTCATTCTGGGCTTGGTAGGCAGGAGAGTTCGTCTCGTCGTCGCCTCGGCCCGGCACCCATCGGATCGTCATGAGGGCCTGATGGCTGCGGAGGCCGTTCGAGGGAACCGGTGAAAAGGCTGACGCGGTGGGTTCCGTCTTGACCGCGAGCGATCGATGATCTCCCACCCGCTTGCGTCCTGCTAAGGTCGGTCGGCAGCGTTTCTCAAAGGCCCGATGCTCGATTCAATAAGACAGTCGAGTCGGCGACTCCGCTAGGATCGTCCGAATCTCCTGCACTCGCCGTTTGTTGTCGCCCCTCGGCCGACCGCGTATGCGTCACCCCTCCAGCCGCAAGCTTCCGCCTTCTCGGCCGAGTGAGGTTCGACGCCGCCTCTTGAAAGCAAGGCGAGAGCGTCTGCCCACGTCGAAAGCTTGTCGATCTCCCAGAGATTCGGCGAACGAACGACGAGCGCCGTGACCAGGTCGGCCGTGGCGCGAGAGGCTACCTATCAGGGCGGCCTGTCTGCGTCGGAGGCGCCCGCTAAGGTCCACAGATGGGAGGCCCCTGGCTTTTGGAAACTGCACTCTCTGCGCCGCGAGCCCCCCGTGTAACGTTTGGTCACACCGTGCCACCACGGAGCCGGCTTCCAGGAGATCAAGGAGCCGTAACGACCTCGAGTCTTCGGCGCGATTGCGAATAGCAAGCGAAGTCGCCGGAGACGGCAGGCGGACGAGCGACTCCCAACATTCATCCGCCGATCTGAATGGGTCGAAAGACGTTCCCAAATGAACGACGTGATCCAAAACGAACTTCGTCGCGTCCAGGGTTCACCGGAGAGGTCGGTGACGTCGCCCGAGGAGCTCGCGCCCTATCTCGCACTCGCCGCCGCCGACATCGCCCGGCTCGTCCTATGCCTCATCGTCGAGGACGAGCTGCGGCGGCGCCTCGCCCTTTTCCGCCCCGAGGACACGCTCGCGCAGCCAGTCCAGCGCCTCGAAAAACTCGGCGTCTGAAGGCCGCGTATAGTGCTTCTCGGACATACCTTTGGGCGAGTCGGCGAGGAAGTAGGTGGTGTAGAACTTGTATTGCGGATGTTCCCCGAGCAGCGTCGATCCGGTCTTCCGCAAGTGCTTCATGCTCAGCCGGATCTTCCCTCCCATGACCTCGGCGAGGCGGTTCCAACCCGACTGGATCGCGTCGTAGCGACGCATCTTGCCGCCCTCCATCCAGTATTTGACCATCGGCTTCCCGCGCTCCGTGGTCAACGCCAGGTCGCCCTCGCCGCGGTGCCGCTTCAGCAGATCGAACGTCTCGGGCCAGAGCTTGTAAGCGACCACCGGCCCCTTGCGTTCGCGGGTCTTGCTGCGGGCGCGGGTGATCACGCCCGCTTTCCAGTCCACCTCGCTTTGCTTGAGTTCGGCCACGTCGTTCTGGTACATGCCGCACTGAACCATGAGCAGCAGGCAGAGCCGCATGCGTTCGGGGGCGGCGGCCAGCAGCGCCCGGACCTCCTCGACGGCGAAGACCTCGATCTCGGCCGCGACCGAATGATTGAACTTGAACCGCCTGTCGCGGATGTTCCCGGGCAGCGGGATGAGCTTCCGAGCCGCCAGCCGGGTGATGAACTGGCGGGCGGTCATCAGGAGGGTGTGGGCGTAGGCGGGGGAGTAGGCGGCCGCCCTGATCTTCTCGGTGAGGTGGCTGAAGAACGCCTCCAGCTTGTCTTCGTCGACGGCGTCGACGGACGTCTGCGGGCCGATCCACGCGACGAAGGTGCCGATATTGCGACAGTACGCGTCGAACCGCCCCTCGGAGAGCTGCCCGGCGTGGCACGAATCGCGGAGCAGATTCTTCCAGTTCTCGACCTGGACGCCGATCGTCCGTTCCGGGGCCGCGTCGTCCATTCCGGCGAGCATGCCGCCGGCCTTGGCCTTCAGCCCGTCGTAGGAGCCGACGCCCAGCAGCGCCTCGACGGCCTCCCTGCGGGCCTGGTCGTCCAGCTTGGCGAAGTCGTCGACCAGGTTCTTCACCCGCACCGCCTGGGCGACGCGGTCGTCCTCGGAGGGGGCGTCGACGAGCGCCTGCTCCCGTTCCCACCACTCGTTGGCGGCCTTCCAGGAGGCTTCCTTGGTCTCCGGGACGCCGAGCTGCTTGCAGGAGACAGAGTACCACTTACCCTTCACGCACTTGCGCCAGCGGCGCGCGGACGGGTACCAGGTCATGCGATATCGGCTCGGCATGTCGCCCTCCGTTTAGCCAGGAATGCCGTATAGGGGATGATACGAACGGAGGGAGTTCGCATCAACGGCTTGGCTAAGATTCCTGGCTAAGATCGGGCGGCTCGGCTAAGGAATCGGCGCGGGCGGGATTTTTTTGATTCGGCGTAAATCGCGGCTTCCGAAGGCTTTATGGTCGATCAAAATATGCAGATTGGATCAACCCATGCATTTCCAGTGCCGCACCTTCGGCCTCTCGGCCACCTCTCCAATGCTCTCAACACCTAACCAGATCAGAGGCTTACGTCAACCGAGAGACGCCTCCTTTCTGTCAAAGCCTCTTATCGTCTAAGGTCTGTCAAACCTTGGTCCGGTGGCTTGGAAATGAGGACACCCGAGCGGGCGGCGAATTGTCAAAGGCAGCATCCCGGCTTCCCTGCCGCAATGCGGGTGGACCGATAAGTCTCCGCGCTTCTCGTTGTACAACAATTGCTGACCACATTAGAATACGCGGCGAGACGACTTGGCCGACCTTGACGAGGGATGCGTGATGGCACCGGAACCTCCTTGCATCGGGACCATGCCTCGACGAGCGTTCCTGAGAGCCTCGCTCACGGGGTTCTCAGCGCTGGGGATTTCCGACCTGCTGCGGCTGCAAGCGGCGGGGGCGTCGACGGCTGGGGCGAAAGGCCCGGCGATGATCGTCGTCTGGCTGTGGGGCGGCCCCAGCCACATGGAGACCTTCGATCTCAAGCCCGACGCCCCGGAAGCCTATCGCGGCCTCTTCCGCCCGATCCCGACGAGCGTCCCCGGCATCGAGATCAGCGAGAAGCTGCCGAGGATCGCCTCGATCGCCGATAAGTGCGCGATCATCCGGTCGATCACCCACGACAGCCCCGGCCACGCCAACAGCACGCACACCGTCCTGACCGGCTACGTCGGCGACGTTGTGGAGACGGCCCCGTTCACGCCCAAGTATCCCTACGTCTTCAACGCCGCCAACAAGTTTCTCCCCGAGCCCTCGGGGCTGCCGAAATGGGTCGCGATGCCCAGCCTCCCCTATGAGGGCGGCGGCGGGCTGGGACGATCCTACGGGCCGTTCAAGGTGGCCGCCGACCCCAACAAGCCCGAGTTCAAGGTCCCGGAGTTGATCCTCGACGAGGCTCGCCGCGAGCGGATCGCTGGGCGTTCGCGGCTGCTGGCCGGTTTCGACGCCGCCAGGAGGGCCATCGAGCCCACGGCCACCCGCTCGTTCGACGACTTCCAGCGTCGGGCTCTCGACGTCCTGACGAATTCCACGGCGCGTGACGCCTTCGACCTCTCGCGCGAGCCCGACGCCCTGCGCGACCACTACGGGCGCAACGTCGTCGGCCAGCGCTGCCTGCTGGCGAGGAGGCTGGTTGAGGCCGGCGTCCGGCTGGTCACGATCGACTTCCCGTGCGTCCCCGGTCAGAAGGCCTTCTCCTGGGACGACCACGCCAGCGTCTGGAACATCTTCGAGCAGATGGACATCCGCCTGCCCGTGCTGGACCAGGCCGTCTCCGCGCTCATCGAAGACGTCCACGCCCGAGGCATGGAGCAGGAGACCCTGATCGTCGTGATGGGCGAGATGGGACGCACTCCCAAGCTCTCCAATCATCAAGGGCAGCCGGGCCGCGAGCACTGGGGCAAGGCGATGTCCGTCCTGATGTCCGGCGGCGGCATGCCGATGGGCCAGGTGATCGGCTCGACAACCGCCAAGGGCGAGGAACCCAAGGACCGTCGCTTCACCCCCAACGACCTTCTCGCCACCTGGTACAAGTACCTGGGCATCGACCACAGGCTGACCTACCCGGACGTCTCCGGCCGGCCCATCGCCCTACTGCCCCACGGCGAACCGATCTCCGAGTTGATCTAACGCAGACGCCCAATCCAACTCGCCCTCTCGCCATCCCAGTCGGGCTGAACTCCCCTCCGTTCGGCCCGTCGCTTGCATTGGTACAGGAACCGAACGATCCACCTCCGTGCAGGTCGATCGAGTTCCCTATCCAGGCGAGCGGAGACGGCAATCATGGTGGCCTCGAAAAATCACGACGGCGCTCACGATCACGAGTCCGAATGGGGCCTCTGCAAGGCCTGCAAGTGGTGGCAGCTTGAGCCCGAGGCGCACGTGGAGAACCTGACCCTGGGGCTCTGCATCGACGAGGAGTTGCAGCCGTACAACCTCCGTGTGTCGGGGTTGAGCGGCTGCAACCACTTCATGGCCGGCAAGCCGGCGCGGGCGAAGGGCTCGGCCGAGGCCCCGCCGACAGCCAAGGCCACGCGGTGAAGGTCGTTCATCGACCGCGAGGTCGAACGCGGTACAGGTGAACCTGATAGTCGGCGAAGCGATCCGTCCAGGCTCCGGCCGAAGCCGGGAGCTCTCGGCCTTCGTCGAGCACTGCTACACTCGCATCGCTCCCCGTCGACAGGCGCATCCGGACGCTCGCCTCACCCTTGCGAAGCGATGCGACGAAGATGTAGACGTCCCCGTCATACCGCTTCACAAGGGAAGCGACGGGGATCGACGGGTTCTCGGAGACGACCTCCGCGGCGTCCGGAGCGTCGGGGCTGTTCAGCACGGGCGCAAGTTCGTGGATGCGGCGATTCGTGGCGGCGATTTCGCGCGCAACGGCCTCATCCGCGAGCAGGCCCGCCTCGACGAAACGCGGCTTGAACTGGTGGGCGAAGTAGACGAGCCCCTTCGCCCCTCGGATCAAGGCCATCCAGACCTCGGAATGGATCTGGGCGGGCGTCGCCCGACGGGTCTCGTTGTCGATGCCCGTCGTCTCGATGCAGCACCACACCGGCCTTTCCGGGCCAGCCCACGACCGGAGCCTCTCGACGCCGTGCGGCACGTACCAGAGGTTGCCGGCGACGGCTTCGCTGCTATGGCAGGCTGGGTAAATGTCGAACGAGGCGATGTCGCAACCCTGAATGTACCTGGGGTAGTCCTCCGGGTGGTTCGTCCGCGTCCCACGTCCGAACCAGCCGTCCCAGGCGACGCCCTGACCGAGGTTCAACAGGACCGGCCGATCGGGATCGGCCTCACGCATCTCGCGATAGCGCGCCACGATCGCGTCGGGCGTGATCGGCGGCCCGTAACCCTTGCCGCCCTTGAGGGCCTGGGCGTTGTCCGGCTCGTCGTCGTGCATCCAGCCGACGATCGTGGGGCGATCCTTGAACGCCAGTGCAGCCCGGCTTTGGCCGGCGACCAGTCGGACGCCCGCCGCATCGAGCGCGTCGAGTTGGGCTTCGGTCGGTCCCCGCCAGAGGCCGACGTACACGTTGATCCCGACGTCTCGATACTTCGGCGCGTTCTTGACGTCCTGAAGCCAGACGGCGATCGGGAAGTAGTCGGGCTTATCTGGAAGGCCCTTCGAGAAGCGGCCCTCCTCGCCCCTCGCGCCGATGGCCCACGCCGAGAGCAGAAGAAACGTCGCGATCCGCATGGCGCGCTCCTCGCGAGTCAGACCGAGTTGAGAAATCGGGCGAAAATATCTCGATTCACCAAGGCGTTGGCGGCCATGAAGTAGGAGCCGTGCGCGCACTCGGGGTTGACCAGGCCGAGGAACGAGCGACACCCGACGGGGTCGAGGTCGACGAAGTCGAAGTCGACGGCGTAAGGCCGTCCCTGGAGCGGACCGCCGACCACGTCGCCGCGGGCGTCGAGGTTGGCCCAGCGGCGGACGTTCGCCGGCTTACGGCCGTCGCGGTTGGCGGGGCGGAGGCGGAGCTTCACCGCGCCGATGGAAAGGGCGGCGCCGACGGTGAAGAAGTCGCGCACCAGGGGCGTGCGAAGGCCCTCGTCCTCAAGCTGGCGGAGGCCCTCATAGGCGACGACGCTCCCCCAACTGTGGGCGATCACGTCAAGGGCTCGACCCGCTTTCAACTCAGGGCGGACGACCTCGAGGAATCGGTCGACGATCCGGCCGCGGACGGCCTCGTCGACGAGGTAGATCGAGAAATCGTCGACGCAGGAGGCACCCGGGATCGAAAGCAGAGTCGCCGCTGCGGGCGCCTGCGAGGCGAAGGCCCGCACACGAGGGGCCGCCTGAATCGCCTGCTGGTCGGTTCGGTCGCGGAGCGTCTCCTTGATTTCCTCGGAGGCCCGCTCCCGGTCCCGTTCGAGGGCTCGCGACGCCGCTGCGGCCGGTGCGGCGAACCGCCCGGCCTCAGCACCCCGGAGCGAGGTCGCGGCCTTGTTCACGACGTCGCTCCAGACGACTTCCAGGCGCGTCGCGCCCAGGTCGCCCGCCCCGAATACGGTCGGGACGTAAGGATGGAGCGAGCCCCACCAATCGTCGGAATATCCTGGATCGTGGCGGCAGATGCCGTGCACGTACACCAGCCGACGCTCCGCAGATGCCGTCGACGCCGGCAGAGGAGGAGGCGCCGCCGCGAACATCGGGGCCAACTCGGCGGCCATGGGAAGCAGGGCCGTTACGGCCCCCGGCACGGCGGCGGGCTCCTGCGCCATCAGGGTCGCGAACATTTCCAGGGCTTGCCGCTGGAGTTCCGGAGTCAGCGGCCCAGCCCCGACGATTCGATCCAGCAGCGCGATCATCTCGCGACGGTCGTCGGCCGTCCGGGGCGCGTCCACGTCGGCCAGAGGCGGTGCGGAGCCGATCAGGGTCGGCGCCGATTGAGGCGGCTGCTCCTGAGGCGCCTTTCGAGGGCTCGTTCGCTTCTTCGGGTCGGCCACGGACGTCCTCCCGGTGAGAGTCGACTGACGATACGGCGATCACTATTTCATGAACCGTTTCGAAGGTCAACGACTCGCCGGATCGGCGCTACTTCCCCCGAGTCTGGCCTCGCATGAACTGGGCCAGCCGCGATTGCGCGGGTTCCCACGAGCCGGATTTCGCCTCGGCGGCGATACCTTCCAACTCTTCGAGTGGGCCGCCATCGATCTTGCCGGCGTCGCGAAGCGAGGCCAACGTCGCCACGCAGCGGTCGACGCGGTCGGGCTCGCGCAGGGAGACGGCCGTGTAGAGGGCGTCGACGGCCTTGAACGCATCGGGGTCGGCCCCGATCTGGGAAGCGCCGCCGCAGCCGGCCAGCACGAGACACGTCACCATCACAAATCGAGTCTTCTGTGTTGTCATAGTGGTTCAATAGTCGCCGGAGACGACCTCGCCGCCGTTCCGAGTTGAGAGGGCGACCCAGGTGTAGGGGTGGATCGTCTCCTTGATCCAGCGGACGGAGCCGTCGCCCATCAGGACGTTGGAGCCATTGCCGTCCTGGGAGTACATCTCGTCGGTGTGGCCGAAGGGGTGGTTCGGGGCGTGGATGATGACCTGGGGGTGGTCGCGGACGTCGGGCCCGCTGTGGGCGCCGACCAGGCAGCCGCCGCTGTTTGGATCCGACGGCCAACCCTGACGCGGGGGCGTGCAGGAGAAGGGGACCACTCCCACCCAGGTTGCGTCGCAAAGGTTCGACGACTTCTCGCCCAGGAACACGGTGTTCGACAGGCCGTCCGATACCGAGGCGACGCGAGTTCGCGAGTTCCGGTAGAACGGTCCGTTGATGACGTGCGGAGCAGGGGCACCCGGGATGGGCTCGGCGACGTCAAAGTCGGCCGAGTAAGCCGTGCTACGGCCCCACGGCTGGTTCACGCCGGCGTTCGTCACGTAGTGGCTGCGCGAGAAAACGATCCGAGGCGCGAACTCCCCCGCGTCGTTCGGAGAGCCCGAGTCGCCGTTGTCATACCGGTGAAGGGCGAACGGCTCGACGCCGCCCGTCGCCGACGGGCAGAGGAAAACCGACAGCCGCGTCGTCGCCCCCGTGACGTTGGCCGGCGCCCAGCAGGGAAGGTTCGTATTGAAGCTGGCGTAAACCGTCGCCTGTTCCATGTACGGCAGCGCGAGCATCCCCCAGGCGAACCCCGGAGTCGTGTTCAGATTGCCGTCGGGGTAGGTCACGCCGAAGGCCGTCCCCGTCGCCCTGGGATCGCCCACGTAGGCCGGGGGATAGGCCGTGATCGCCGATTCGTAGTTCGCCAGCGCCAACCCGATCTGCTTCAGGTTGTTCACGCACTGCACCCGCCGCGCCGCCCCCCGCGCCGCCTGAACGGCCGGCAGCAACAGGCTGATCAACACCGCGATCACGCTAATCACCACTAGCAGCTCGATCAGCGTAAATCCGCTGCGTGTGTGTCTCCCGTTCCCTTGATATCTCATGAAATCATTCCCTCGACGATTGCCTGTTTGCCCGTTATCCATCTCGAGTTTTCGACATCATAACGCCATCGCTGAGCACTGCAAATTTAAATTTTTGGTCACCCGAAATTTCAGTCGCTCGTCTCCGAGCATCGAGAGCCAAAACTTGTCGTCCGCCTCGGGTCCGGGGATAATGCGTGGGCATGCCGACCATCCATCGTGAAGGGCCGTATCGCTTCTTTTTTTACTCAGGCGATCGGGGTGAGCCTCCGCACGTCCACGTCGAGCGAGACGACTGTGCGGCGAAATACTGGCTCGACCCGGTCCGCTTGGAGCGAAGCGGAGGGTTCTCCGCGAAAGAGCTCAATCACATCCTGGCGATCATCGAGAGGAGCCGGCAGACGATGCTGGACAGCTGGAATGAGTTCTTCGGCAACTGAACTGAGGGTGGCCGTCGCGTCATCGGTCGAAACCACCGACGCCACGCTCGCCGTGGCTTTGGTCGACGGCCGTACGATCGTCGTGCCCCTGGCCTGGTATCCGCGACTGCTCAACGGCACGGCTGAGGAGCGAGGTCGATGGCGCATGATCGACGGCGGTCGCGGACTCCACTGGCCGGACCTGGATGAGGACGTTTGCGTTGAGGACCTCCTCGCCGGCCGTCCCTCGGGTGAGAGTCAGGCCTCGCTCCGAAAATGGCTCGACCGACGGGCGGGCGGCCGATCGTAGTCAGCTTCGAGGTCCCGCCGTGCGTCGATCCCTCCTGGTTTTTATTGCCTTGTTCTGGAACCAACTTGCTCCAGCGCAGTGGGCTCCTCAACCCTCCGGGACAATCGCCCGCTTGCGAGGCATCGGCGTCGTGGATAATCGCACGGCATGGGCGAGCGGGGCAGGGAGCATGATCTTGCTCACGACGGACGCCGGCGCGACCTGGCGACGCTGCACCGCTCCAGACGCCGAGGACCGCGACTTCCGCGACGTGCAGGCGTTCGACGACCGCAAGGCGCTGGTGCTGGCGATCGGCGAGGGGGAGAAGTCGCGGATCTTCAAGACGACCGACGGCGGCGAAACCTGGTCGCTGCGGCACATTAACCAGGACGCCACAGGCTTCCTGGATGCAATCGCCTTCTGGGATCGCGACCACGGCCTGGCGCTCGGCGATCCCGTCGGCGGCCGGTTCGTGATCCTGGCGACCGACGACGGCGGCGACACCTGGAACCGCGTGGGCCTCGACATGCCCGAGGCGCTCCCGGGCGAGGGGGCCTTCGCGGCCAGCGGAACCTGCCTGGCGGTGCAGGGGGGTCGATTCGCCTGGTTCGGAACCGGCGGCGGCCGGATTTTTCACAGCGAGGATCGGGGACGCTCGTGGACCGTTCACGCGACGCCGATCAAGGGGGGCGCCTCATCGGGAATCTTCTCGCTGGCCTTCCGCGACGCCGAGCATGGCGTCGCCGTCGGCGGCGACTACAAGGACGCGGCCGCGCCAGGTCCTTTCGCCGCCGTCACCAGCGACGGCGGCCGAACCTGGTCGACTCCCACAGGAACCGGCCCAGCCGGCTACCGATCCGCCGTGGCCCTGCTGCCGGGCGCGTCAATGATCGCCGTCGGCCCCGCCGGCGCCGACCGCTCGAACGACGGCGGCGCTTCCTGGGCGAAGCTCGGCGACGCCGGCTTCCACGCCATCGCCTTCGCCGGGCGTTTCGGCTGGGCCGTGGGCGAGGACGGACGCCTCGCGCGGTTCGGAGAGTGACGGAGTCTCCCGTCGATGACAGCTTATGCATCCCCGAGGCGAACCGTATAGTTGTAGTTGACGACCATCGTGTCAACGCCCGAACAGGAGGCCCTCATGTCAACGCCTACGGGAAGCCCCGTCGCGACAAGTCTCAAGGACTACCTACTCTCGAAGGCCGACGAGTACGGCGTTCGAGACCGCAATGCGAGGCGCAAGGAATGGCTTGAAGCTGTCGGCGGCCTCCTCGATCAAATTCGCGGGTGGATGGGGGAAGCCGATCCGGAAGGGCTCCTCGACGTTATCCCTTATCAGGTCAGCCGCAGCGAGCGGGGCTACGGCACATATGATGCACCGGCCCTGCAGATCCGTTTCGGGCCGGCAGAGGTCACGATCGAGCCGATCTCAGCCGAAGCGAATACTTCACTCGACGTCGCGCTGGAGCGAAATCAATCCGCGACCTCGACGGCCCGTACGGCTGGGCGCATCGACGTCTCGAATGGATTGCGAACGTGCCATCTCTTCCGCCTTCAACGCGACGGCGGCTACGAATGGAGCATTCGACGCCCAGATGGATTCGTGAAGCTGGACCGCGCCGAGTTCGAGTCCGTTCTCAAGGAACTTCTCGCGTGATTCGGACTCTCGAAGAGGCCCGGGAATGGCATGCGTCCGTCAAGCGTCTCGCCGCCCTGATGCAGCGGTTGGCCAGGCGATATTGGGCCGAGGAAGACGGCTCCAGGACACTGGCCGAGACAATTCATCGAGACAACGAATTCCGCTCGATCGAAGCAGCGGAACTCGAAGACTTGGCGAGCCGGGTGCTTGAGGATCTCGACGACCTGGCAGTCCTTCTGATTTTCTCGGTCTTTGAGGCCGACGTCAGAAGTCGCGCTTCGGAGGAGTTGAAGACGCTCACAGCACAGCTTCCCGAGCACCCTGTACTCAAGACGGCGATCGACGAAGCGCGCGAGCGAATCGAGAGCGGCAGCTTCTTCAAACTGACGGAATCGTACGGAGAGGGCGATCCCGATCTGCGAACCCAGGTCGATCAGGTGCGGAGATATCGGAACTGGGTAGCCCACGGTCGCCGCGATCGGCCTCAGAACGACGTCAGGCCCGATCAAGCGATCCAACGGCTGGGTCGGTTCCTCGCTCTCCTGGACGGAGCCCCTTGAACTCCGATGCCGCGGCAGGCACGGCCGACGCTCCTCAGCCTGACCGCCGTGCTTGCATCAACAGCTCGTACGAGTGTATCCGCGCAGCGTGATCGAAAACATGTCCGGAGAAGATGATCTCATCGGGGCGGACGGCGTTGAACAGCGAACGGAGCGGACCCAGGATCGTCGACGGAGAGCCCACGAGTGAGACGCGCGTCATGCGGTCGACGGCTGCGCGCTCTTCGGGGGTGCAGCGGGAATCGACGTCGTCGATGGGAGGGGGGAGAAGTCCCGGACGGCCTCGGACGAGATTCACGATCGCCTGGCGGTGAGACGAGAAAAGCCGCACGGCTTCCTCGTCGGTGTCGGCCAGGAACGCGTTGACGCCGATCATGACCTTGGGCTCGGCCAGCGTCGCGGAGGGGACGAACGACTCGCGGTACGCCGCCACGGCGTCGAACAGGTGGTCGGGGGCGAAGTGCGAGGCGAACGCGTAGGGAAGCCCCAACTGAGCCGCCAGACGGGCGCCGAAGTCGCTGGAGCCCAGGATCCAGATTGGCACGTCCAGGCCCTCGCCCGGGATGGCGTGCACGAATCGCCCCGGGGTCGCCGGCTGAAAGTAGGCCTGAAGCTCCTGCACGTCCTTCGGGAAGGCGTCGACCTCCTCGAAATAGCGTCTCAGCGCGCGGGCCGTCCGCTGGTCGCCCCCCGGCGCGCGACCGACTCCCAGATCGATCCGGCCGGGGAACAGCGAGGCCAGCGTCCCGAACTGCTCGGCGATCACCAGCGGCGCGTGGTTCGGCAGCATGATCCCGCCCGCCCCCACGCGGATCCGCGACGTCCCCGCCGCAACGTGCCCGATCACCACGGCCGTCGCGGCGCTCGCCACGCCGGGGATGTTGTGGTGCTCGGCCACCCAGTATCGATGATACCCCAGCCGTTCCGCATGGCGGGCCAGGTCCAGCCCGTTGCGGAAGGCGTCGACGGCCGTCCCTCCCTCGACGATCGGGCACAGGTCCAGGACTGAGAACGCCGTTTCACTCAAGCTGTTCACGCGAGGTCTCCCCGGCCGCCGAGACGCGGCGTCGGGGAATTGTAGGCGCGACGGTGGAATCCGACCAATCGATTCACTCCGGGGGACCGCCGCTGTATAGTGCGCAGGATCGGCACGGGACGACGCCCAGGCACCTCTCCACACCCCAGGGACGCAACGACATGGACCGGCGCGAATTCCTCAGGCGCGGAGCCGTCGCCGCGACGGCCGCCACGACAGCGGCGGCGACCGGCCCCTTCATCCACGCCGACGACAAGGCAGGTTCGAAGACACCGACCGTCGGCGAGGGCGACCACCGCTACGAGTGCCGGCACGACTTCTTCCAGGCCCCCGGCTCGATCCACTGGTATGAGACTCACGGCGTGGCCGTGGACTCCCAGGGGTTCATCTACATCGCCCACCGCGGCGGCGCAACCAAGCCGAAGTCGCCGACCGACGCCCAGGACACGATCGCCGTCTTCGACCCCGAGGGGAAGTTCGTCCGGTCGTTCGGCAAGCAATTCCACGGCGGCGGCCACGGCGTCGACGTCCGCCGTGAGAACGGCGTCGAATACCTGTACCTGGCCTGCATGATGCCGGTGAACCTCGTCGCCAAGACCGACCTCAAGGGCGAAGTCGTCTGGATCAAGGAAGCCCCGACCGAGCCTCACGTCTACGACGACCCCAAGGCCAAGTTCGCCCCGACGAACGTCGCCTTCGGCCCCGACGGCGACTTCTTCGTCGCCGACGGCTACGGGTCGCATTACGTCCACAAGTACGATAAGGACGCGAAGTGGGTGAAGACCTTCGGCGGGGCTGGGACTGAGGAAGGGAAGTTCAAGACGCCGCACGGAATCTGGCTCGACGATCGACCGGGCCGCCAGCCCGTGCTGGTCGTCGCCGACCGCGCCAACGCCCGGCTCCAGCATTTCACGCTCGACGGCGAGCACGTCGGCGAGGACTTCCACAACGTCTCCCTCCCGGCGAGCTTCGACATCCGCGGCGACGTCCTGCTGGTTCCGGACCTGTACGCGCGGGTGACGCTCCTGGACGGGAACGACAAGCTGATCTCCCACCTGGGCGACGATCCGGAGTGGACCAAGGCCGTGCTCGCCGACGGCAGGAAGATGCGAACCCAGCCCGACCGCTGGAAGGACGGCAAGTTCGTCCACCCGCACGACGCCTGCTTCGACCACGACGGGAACATTCTGGTGGCTGAATGGGTTTCGACCGGCCGGCTGACGAGGCTGAAGCGGTTGAGTTGACGGCGAACCCTGGGCGTGGCCGCAGGGCCGCGATCGACTCATCATGAAATCGCTGCGAGGACGCCTCCTGATCGCCGCCCCCGGGCTGACCGATCCGAATTTCCATCGGACGGTCGTCCTGATCGCGGCCCACAGCGAGACCGGCACGCTGGGCCTGATCCTGAACCGAGAGACCGACACGGATTTCGCCGAGGTCTGGCGACGGATCAGCACCCAGCCCTGCGCCCGCACGGAGAAACTCCGCCACGGCGGCCCAGTGACCGGCAGCCTGATGGCTCTGCACGACCAACGTCCCCAGGCCGACATCCTCGTCGCTGATGGGATCTACGTCGCCACGGAACTGGCCGCCATGGAGTCATTGGCCGCGTCCGCCGAGGGCCGAGTCCTCTTCTACGCCGGCCACGCCGGATGGGGTCCCGGGCAGCTTGAAGACGAACTGGCTGAGGGGAGTTGGTTGCTGGCGACCGCTTCCGCCGAACACGTCTTCGACCTCTGGGACGCGGCCTCGCTCTGGAAGACGGCCGCCACCGCCGCCGGCCGTCGCGAGGTCCATGAACTCGTCGAACCTCGCCACATTCCCGAAGACCCCCGCGCCAACTGATTGATCCTGAGCCGCGCCGGGGATCAACGAACCGATCGACCGAAAGGAACCGCTCGATATGATCTGCCTCGCCGTCACCCTCATCGCCCGTCCCGGCGCCGAAGACCGCGCCGCCGAGTGCTTCCGGAAGCTCACCGAGCACAGCCGCACCGAAGCGGGCTGCATCATGTACCAGTTCCACCGCTCGACGGACGACCCCCGCAAGTTCTTCGTCTACGAGCAGTACGTCGACGAGGCCGCCCTCCAGGCGCACAACAACTCAAGCCACTACGCCCACTACGTGCGAGGTGAATTCCCGACCCTGGTCGAAAGCGCCGACCTGGTGAAGTACGTGCCGATCTGACCCGCGCGTCCCGCCGCCATCCACCGCGCATGCAATCGGCCCGGGGTCGAAGACCCCGGGCCGCTTCGTTCAACGCTTGAAGGGTTGGATGCCGCCGGGGAACCCACCGTATCCACCGCCCCAGCCGCCGCCCGGGTAGCCGGGGAACCCGCCGCCGGGGAAAGGATACGGCGGATAGGGCTGTGGGTAAGGGCTCGGGTACGGATACGGCTGGGGGCAGGGCCTGGGATACGGATAGGGGTAAGGGTTTGACGGCGGGCAGGGGTATGGGTAGCAGTTCTGCCGGAAGCCCGAGCCGCCGGACGAGAATTTCTGCGGCCCGTGGCCGGGGCCCTGGGCCTTCGCGTCGCAGGCCGCCAGGATTCCAAAGAACGTCAACGCCGCCGCCAGGGTCAGGATTCGCTGGGTCTTCATCGTGAACCTCCGTCGCTTCTCGTAATCATCGTTCGTACTTGTCTGGGACGCCCGTGACGTCCTTCACGACGGGTTATCACCATCGCGAGGCCGACCGGACGCGGAGCCGAACGAAATTTCAGCGCGGACGGGTTCCCGAAAACCTGCGGTCAAGGGATGATCGACGCATCGGAATCCGAGGCGCCCGAACGAGGAGCGAGCCGACATGTCCGAACCGACACCCGAAGCCGAGGGCTTCAAGGCCCTCATCGGCCGAGTCCGCGACGGCGACGAAGACGCGGCCTCCGAACTGGTCCGCCGCTACGAGCCGGCCGTCCGCCGCGCCGCGAGGGTCCGCCTCCTCGACACGCGGCTCAACCGCATGCTGGATTCGATGGACGTCTGCCAGTCCGTCATGGCCAGCTTCTTCGTCCGCACGGCGCTGGGGCAGTACGAGCTGGACACGCCCGACCAGCTCCTGAAGCTGCTGGCGACCATGACCCGCAACAAGCTGGCGAACGTCGTGAAGGCCCAGGGCGCCCAGCGCCGCGACTTCCGCCGCACGAAGCCCGGCGAGGGCGAAGCCGGCGCGGGCGACTCGTCCGCGGTCGGCGCAGGCGCCTTCGCCGACGTCCCCGGCGCCTCGCCGACGCCCAGCCGCGAGGTCGCCGCCCGCGAGATGCTCGTCGAGGCCCGCCGCCGCCTCTCGCCCGAGGAGCTTCGCCTCCTGGACGACCGCGAAGCCGGCCGCGACTGGGCCGAGATCGCCGCCGAGATGGGCGCCACCCCCGAAGCCCTGCGCAAACGCCTGGCCCGCGCCGTCGACCGCGTGGCGACCGAGTTGGGGTTGGAGGAATGAGCGGGCAGGGTCCATGAACACCCCGAACGCCACCGGCCCGTCGACCGCGACGGCCGCCCGACTCATGCAGGAGCACCGCGACCTCTGGCGGCGAGGTGAGCGGCTGCGCGTCGAGGAGTTCCTGAAAAATCTGGGCCGGAAGCGCGTCGCGCCGGCCGACCTGCTCGACCTGGTCTACGGCGAGGTCCTCCTGCGCGAAGAGGACGGCGAAACGCCCGAGATGCAGGAGTACCTCGACCGCTTCCCCGAGCATGCCGACGAGCTGCGGGCCCAGTTCGAGGTTCATGACGCCCTCCGCCTGAGCAAACCGTTCAGCGTGGCCCTTTCCTCCGTGTCGGGCCCGACAGACGCCTGGGACGGTCCGACCAACGTCCCCGAGACGTTCAATTACGGCCCCACGTCGCACGTCGGCGAAGCCCCCAACGAGGCCGCCGCTCCTACCGCGCCGCCACGCGACCCTCGGCTCCCCACCGTGGCCGGCTATGACGTGCTGGACGTGCTGGGGAGCGGCGGCATGGGGACCGTCTTCAAGGCCTTCGACCGCAAGAGCCGCCGCATGGTCGCCATGAAGACCATGAACCGGGCCAACGCCGCGGCGCTCCTGCGGTTCAAGCACGAGTTCCGCTCGCTGCTGGACGTCGTCCACCCCAACCTCGTCAACCTGTACGAGTTGCTGAGCGACGGCGAGAACTGGTTCCTGACGATGGAGCTGCTGGACGGCGTCGACTTCCTGACGTACATCCGCGAGCCCGGCGCCGACCGCGTCGGCCGGATTCGCGCCGCGATTCGACGCCTGGCCGACGGCGTGCAGGCCCTCCACGAAGCCGGCAAGCTGCACCGCGACATCAAGCCCTCCAACGTGATGGTCACGCGCGACGGCCGCGTCGTGCTGCTGGACTTCGGACTGGCCGCCGAGCAGGACGAGGATGGGCAGCACCAGAGCAGCGACGACCGGATGGTCGGCACGGCGGCCTACATGGCCCCGGAGCAGGCCGCGGCCCTGCCGGTCTCGGCGGCCGCCGACTGGTACAGCGTCGGCGTCATGCTCTTCGAGTCCCTCGCCGGCCGGTTGCCGTTCACGGGCAGCGCGCTGATGATCCTGATGGACAAGCAGCGTCGCGAGGCGCCCGCCCCGTCCGAGTTCGCCTCCGACGTTCCGCCGGATCTCAATTACCTCTGCAACGACCTGCTGAACCGTCGCCCCGAGGACCGCCCGGCCGGCCCGGACGTCCTCCGTCGCCTGGGAACGGCCGGCGAAGTCGCTCAGCCGGGGCAACGGCTCCGAGCCCGGGCCGATGTGTCCCATCCGTCGTCAACCGGGAGGGGCGTCGGACTCGTCGGCCGAGAACATCAGCGGGCGGAGCTTCGCCGGGCGTTGGAGGACGTCCGCAACGGCCGACCGGTCGCCGTATATCTGCACGGGGGTTCGGGAGCCGGCAAGACGGCGCTGTTGCAGGGGTTCCTCGACGAACGGGCCGATGAGGAGGACGCGATCGTCCTGTCCGGCCGCTGCTATGAGCGTGAAACCGTCCCGTACAAGGCGTTTGACAGCCTCGTCGATGCGCTGGCCCGGCGGCTCGGCCGCATGAGCGACGTGGACCTGGCCGCGGTCCTGCCGCGCGACGTCTCATCGTTGGCCCGCGTCTTTCCGAGCCTTCGTCGCGTCGAGGCCGTCGCCAGGAGTCCCGGTCGCGGCCGCGAGACGCCCGACCTCCAGGAACTACGCCGTCGCGCCTTCGCCGCTCTCCGCGAGTTGCTGGCGCGGCTGGGAGACCGCGGCACGCTGATCGTGGCCGTGGACGACCTGCAATGGGGAGACGCCGATAGCGCGGCGATGCTCGTCGAGGTGATGCGGCCTCCCGACGCCCCCGTCTTCCTCTTCGCCGCCACCTATCGCACCGAGGACGAGCCGACGAGCCCGCTGCTCCAGGCCCTTGCGCGAGCCGGAGCGCTGGGCGTGGGCCAGGCTCCGGCCGCCGGCCTCGACGCCCGATCATTGCACGTCGAGCCCCTGTCGCCGGCGGAGGCCCGTGAACTGGCCTCGGCGCTGCTGGTCGGCGACGAGGAGGCCTCGGCCATACGTCGAAACCTGGCGGAGACCGTCGCCCGGGAATCTCAGGGGAACCCGTTCTTCATCGCCGAGTTGGTCCGTCACGTTCACGCCGGCGCGCTGGACCTCGACGCGGGCGACGAGGATGCAGGCCGTCGGCTCGTGCTCGACGACGTGCTCTGGTCCCGCATCCAGCGCCTTCCGGAAGACGCCCGCGAGGTCCTGGAAATCATCGCCGCTTCGGGCCGACCGCTTCGCCTCGTCGATCTGGGAGCCTGCCTGGACGACCCGATCGACGAGCGTTCGGCGCTGGCCGTCCTCCGCGCCGGACGGCTCGTGCGCGGGACCGGGCGGGCGGAGACCGACGAGGTCGAAGCGTATCACGACCGCGTCCGCGAAACGGTCGCGTCCCGGCTCTCCCCCGAGGTTTCGCGCGACCGCCACCGCCGCCTGGCGACGGCGCTGGAGGCGTCTGGCGCCGCCGACCCCGAAGCCCTGGGCGTCCACTTCCTGGGCGCCGGCGAGCCGGCCCGGGCCGCTGGGTTCTTCGCCGAGGCCGCCGACGAGGCCGCGGAGGCGTTGGCCTTCGAGCGCGCCGCCGGGCTCTATCGGAAGGCGATCGAGCATGGCCTCTTCGAAGCCGATCGCAGGGGCCTGCTGCTGGAGCGGCTGGGCGACGCCCTGGCGAACGCCGGACGAGGCGTCGAGGCAGCCCAGGCTTACTTGACCGGTTCGACCGACGCGCCGGCCGACGACGCCCTGGAACGCCGTCGCCGCGCGGCCATGCAGTTCCTTGTCAGCGGCCACATCGACCGGGGTCTGGAGACGTTGCAGGACGTGCTGGCCCGCGTCGGTATGAGCCTGCCGGGGACGCCCAAGCGGGCGCTCGTATCGCTGCTCTGGCGTCGCGCGTTGCTGCGACTCCGCGGCCTGAATTACCGCGAGGCCGACGCGGCGCAGATCGATCCGGCGGCCCTGAGGAAAATCGACGTCTGCTGGTCGGCCGGCGTGGGCCTGAGCGTCGTCGACACCATCCTCGGCGCCGACTTCCAGGCGCGCGGGCTCTTGCTCTCCCTGGCCGCCGGCGAGCCCTCGCGGATCGCCCGCGCGTTGGCGATGGAAGCGGCCCACGCGGCCTCCACCGGGGGCTCCAACCGCCGCCGGACCGAGCGTCTCCTGGAGACCGCCGAGACGCTGGCGCGTCGCGTCGAACACCCCTACGCGCTGGGGATGGTCACGATGGCCCGGGGCGTTTCCGCCTATCTTGAGGGCCGCTGGAAGCCCGCGCAGATCCAGTGCGACGAGGCCGAGGCGATCTTCCGCGATCGTTGCACGGGCGTCGCCTGGGAGCGCAACACCGCCGACGCCTTCTCGCTCTGGGGGCTGAGCCACCAGGGGGAGGCCGGCGAGCTTTCGCGACGGTGGCCCATCCTGCTGGCCCAGGCCCTCGACCGCGGCGACCTCTACGCGGCCATGAACCTCAGTTCCTACCTCATGTCGATCGTCCGCCTGGCGGCCGACGAGCCCGCTCGCGCCCGCGAGGAGTTGGCCGCCACCAACGCCCGATGGTCGCGGAAGGGCTACCACGTCCAGCACAACGACGCCCTCTGGGCGGCCGTGCAGATCGAGCTTTACGACGGTCGGGGACGCGAAGCCTGGCGGCTGCTCGAAGAATCGTGGCCGGCGCTGCGGCGTTCGCTGCTGCTGCGGGTCCAGTTCATCCGGACCTCGATGCGGTTCCTCCGCGCCCGGGCCGCGATCGCCGCCGCCGCCGAGATCCGACCGACCAACCCGACCGAGGCTCGCCGCCTGCTGGCCGTCGCCGAGGCCGACGCCAAGGCCCTCTCCCGCGAGAAGATGCCCTGTCCGGACGCCTACGCGAAGATGATCGCCGCCACGCTCGCCCCAACGCCCGACCGCGCCGTGCCCCTCTGGCGCGAGGCCGTGCGCGCGTTCGAGTCCGTCGACATGGGCCTCTGCGTCGCCGCCTCCCGCCGCCGACTCGCCCAGGCCCTCGGCAGTAACGCCGGCGCGGCGGAACTAGCCGCCTCCGAGGAATGGATGCGTTCCCGCCTTTATCGCGAGCCCGAGAAGGCCGCCCGGATGATCGCCCCTGCGAAGGGATGATCACGAGCGATGTGGCGATCGTATCGGCCGAGTTCTCCGAAAATCCATCCGGCCGGCGATCGGAATCGTCACGTGGAGCCCATGCTGAAAATGGAGGGCGATGGTTCCCGGCTCTTTCTCAATCCGAAACTTCAGGAGGAAGGCGAGCGCGAAGATAACGCGACTCGCTGAACATCACCAAAACTCGCCCGAAGCCATTTCGGGATGAACGGTTGAACTCGGGTGCCGTGGCCACGTTTGCGTGGCCATGAACCGGCGTGGGCGACCGCGTGACCGTCGCCGATCGCATGGCCACGCAAGCGTGGCCATGGCACCCAGGCTCTGCTTTTCTTCGACGGCGTCGAGCGAGGAGGTCTCGTTTCTCGCCGATCGAAGCCAAACGCTGGAGACGCTGCAAAGCCCATAACAATAACACGTTAACCGCCGTCCAACAGCCTCGAACATACGGCGAGCGAACCCAATTCGAAGCCGGTTTCGGGCGTCAGCGGGTGGTCGTTGATGAGCCTGGCGGTTCCCAGCCGGGGCGGACCAGCGGGTGACCGAGAGAGGCGATTCTCACGAAACGCCAAGGGCGGCGCGGGCCGAGCCGGAGGGGCTCGACGCGCGCCGCCCGGAAGCGGTCGGTCCGGTTAGAGAGCCGGGGTCACTTCTTCTCGGCGGCCTTGAAGTCGCCGGCGGTGACGACGGAGAACTTCGAGAAGTCGACGTACTTCTTGATCGCGGCGTTGACGGCCGCCACGTCGAGGGCCTTGACCTTGGCTTCGAGGTCGGCGTCGAACTGGAGCGTGCGGCCCAGGTAGAGGTTCTGGGCGAGGTCGCCGGCCAGCGAGCCGTCCTCGGTACGGCTGATCTCCTGGCGGCGGAGCCAGCCGTCCTTCGCCTGCTTCAGCTCTTCCTCGGTGACGCCTTCCTTGACGATCCGCTCGATCTCCTCGCGGACGCCCGCCTCCACCTTGGAGACGTTCATCGGGTTGTAGATCGCCGAGACTCCCAGCGAGGCCCGCGGGTCGAGCGGCGAGGCGTTGAAGCTTGAGCCGGCCGAGTAGGACAGGCCCCCCTTGCCGCGAAGCCGGTCGGCGATCCGCGACGAGATCGAGCCTCCGCCCAGGATGAAGTTCCCCAGGGCCAGGGCCGGGTAGTCCGGAGCGTCGTCCTTGAGGGGGAAAAGCATCCGGGCCTGGTAGACGGCGTTCGCCTTGTCGGGCGTCTCGATGGCCACGGTCTCCGGCGTCAGGCCGGGCTGATAGGGCCGCTCGATCCGCGCGTAGGGCTTGTCGGACTTCCAACCCTTGAGCGTCTTCTCCAGGATCGGCATGATTTCCGAAGGCTCGAAGTCGCCGACGATCGCCAGCTCGCCGTGGCTCGCGCCCAGGTACTCGTTGTAGATCTTGCGGATCTGCTCGATGGTCGTCGCCTTGAGCCGGGC
This sequence comes from Paludisphaera rhizosphaerae, assembly GCF_011065895.1. Classification (NCBI taxonomy): domain Bacteria; kingdom Pseudomonadati; phylum Planctomycetota; class Planctomycetia; order Isosphaerales; family Isosphaeraceae; genus Paludisphaera; species Paludisphaera rhizosphaerae. The sequence continues at coordinate 52,759 of NZ_JAALCR010000027.1, forward strand.
GATGCTCTCGTCGGTGGTCGGCTCGTAGCGGACGTCGTCGGGCGGGTACTTCGACTGGATCTTCGCCAGCTTCTCGCCGGCCAGCGTTCCGGGCTCGGTGCGCGAGGCTTCCAGCCCGGCGAGGGCGCCGGTCTTCTGGACCTCGAACTCGGCCTCGGGGAGCAGGGGCTCGCGGAGGACCTGGCGGAGAAGCTCCAGCGCCGCCGGCAGGTTGGCCCGACGGGTCGTCACGCCGAACTGGATCGAGCCCAGCCCGCCGCCGCCGCCGATCGTGGCGAAGTTCTTGTCCAGCTCGTCCTGAAGCTGCAGCTTGGTCAAGTTCTTGGTGCCGCCCCGGCTCATCAGCGAACCCAGGAATTCGGAGGCCTCGACGAGCCCCTTGAGGCTTTCGGCGTCACCGTAGTGGAGCCGCAGGGTGAGGCGGACGGCCTCGCCGCGGGTCTTCTTGGGGAGCAGGGCGAGCTTCACGCCCTCGATCTCGGACGGCCGCTGGACGCGGGCCTCGATTGCCGCGGGGGTGACGTCGAACGCCTCGCCGGCCGACTTCGACTCACGGCCCTTGTAGTTGTCAACCAGCTTGGCGACGTCCGGGTTGCCGGGGATCGGCGTCCGCTCGGCCTTGTCCGACGGCAGGAAGTAGCCGACCGTCCGGTTGCTGGGCTCGAAGTACGCGGCGGCGACGCGCTTCACGTCCTCGGGCGTAACGGTCTCCATCCGGTCGCGGGCCAGGAAGTAGAGCCGCCAGTCGCCCTGCGCGGCCCACTCGGAGAGATTCAGGGCGATCGAGTTGGGGTCGGCCGACTGCATCTCAAAGTTCTTGGCGTAGCGTCGCTTGGCGCGGTCGACCTCCTCGGCCGTCACGCCCTCCTTGGCGACCTTCTCAAGCTCGGCGTAGATCACGTCGCGGATCTTGTCCAACTCGGCGCGGTCCTTGGTGTTGGCCTCGGCGAGAACCTGGAAGAGGCTCGGGTCGTGGTTGGCCCGGGCGCCGGCGAAGACGTTGGCCGCCTTGCGAGTCTCAATCAACGCCTTGTACAGCCGACCCGAGGGCCGCGTCGTCAGGACGTCGCCCAGGACGCGGAGCGCCGGGAAGTCGTCTTGCGGACCCGACGGGACGTGGTAGGCGATCCCCAGCATGCCGACGTCGCCGATGCGCCGCAGGGTGACGGTGCGCTCGCCGTCCTGGGGAGGCTCTTCGGTGTAGGTCTTGGGGAGTTCACGCTCGGGCTTCGGCAGGGCGCCGAAGTACTTGACGGCGTACTCCTTGGCCTTATCCACGTCGAACTTGCCGGCCACGACGAGCATCGCGTTGTCGGGCTGGTAGTACTTCTTGTAGAAGGCCCGCAGGTTGTCGACCGGCACGCGCTCGATGTCCGAGCGGTTGCCGATGGTCGACTTGCCGTAGTTGTGCCAGTCGAACGCGGCCGACTCGATCCGCTGCGAGAGGATCCGCATCGGGCTGTTCTCGCCGCGCTCGAACTCGTTGCGGACGACGGAGAACTCGGTCGCCAGGTCCTCGGCCTTGATCGGGCTGTTGACCATGCGGTCGGCCTCGAGCCGGACGGCGAACTCCAGGTTGTCGTCGGAGGATGTCAGAGACTCGAAGTAGTTGGTCCGGTCGCTGTTGGTGGTGCCGTTGAACTGGGCCCCGCGCTCCTTGAAGACGCCGGGGATGTTCGGGTGGTCGGGGGTCCCCTTGAAGACCATGTGCTCCAGCAGGTGGGCCATGCCGGTCTCGCCGTAGCCCTCGTGCCGCGAGCCGACGAACACCGTCAGGGCGACCGTCACCTTGGGCTTGGACTGATCCGGGAAGAGGAGGACCCGCATCCCATTGGGAAGGCGGTATTCCGTGATCCCCTCCACCGAGGCGACCTCCTGGAGAGGCCCTTTCGCCTGAGCGAACGCGCCCGCCGGGGCGGCGATCGTTCCAAGGACCGCCGCGATCGAAAGGATCGCGCGGCGCTTCGTCGTCATCATCTTTCGCTGTCCTTGATCTGGATTCGGGAGACCGTACTCAGGTCGTTGATCATCGATCATCCATGAAGAGCCGCTGAACGCGTCTCGCGATCAGAGAGAGGAGGTGGCTGCGGGAACGGGCGGAGGCGACGGCGGCCCGGCCGGAGGAGGCGGGGCGGGAGCGGGCTCCGGCGGCGGAGGCGCCGGGTCCGGTTTGTGATTCTTGGGGGCGTCCTCCTCACGTCGCGAGGGCGTCCGAGGGGTGACGATCATGACGCCGTCCTTGACCTCGATCGAGGCGATATGGCGGAGCATCCCCTTGAGCCGACGCTCGAATTCCGGGTCGTGGCGGTCCTCTTGTTCGTCCTCGTCGTCATCGTCGTCGAGGAAGATGTTCGACTTGGTGATCACGTCGCGCACAAACCCCGGCAACGGCTTGCCGTCGACGAGCATGGAGACCGCCTCGATTTTCAGCGACCCGTTCCGAAGCCTCAGCTTGACGTCGGCCTCGCCGTTGAAGAACCGCCCCTTGACCAGGCTGACGTCCGAAAGCTCGTCCAGGGGGACGCTGACCTTGGCCTTGATCCTGTCCCCTTCCAGAGCCAGGAAGACCCGGTCCTTGAGTTCGGGCTCCTCCTGGATCAGGGCGTTGAGGTCGTCGCCGGTGAGGGTCAGCGGCTCGACGTCCTTCCCGTCCTCGACGGCGTCTCGAAAGGCCGACGCCCGCTCGACGACCTGCTTCCGCTCCGGCTCCGAAAGCTGGAGCTTCGGCAGCGGGACCGGCTGCAGAGCCGTGTACATGTCGCGATATTTGATCATCGTCCGGTAGGCGACGAGGGCGCTCAAGGCCAGTCCCAGCGCCAGCAGAACCGAAAGGACGATCGCCGTGACGCAGCCGTAGAAGAGACAGCCGCGGCCCCGAGGCTCGGGGTCGTACGTAGGCGGCGCCTTATCTCTGTCGACGCCGTGGAAGTCGGGGTCGTAGCTCGCCATGATCCCTCGGAGCTTGATTCCGGCCGCGTCGCCGTGCGTGCGGCCACTCCGTGGGCCTCCGGCCGGCCTTCCGATCATCGTCGAACCCGACCGGAAAGGGAAGGGGCGAGGTCGTCACGCGCCCGGGGTCGGCTCGTGTTCCTCTTCAAACCTCGTCGGCGCGACGAACAGCGCGACGCCCGCCGATATGAACAGGGCGGCCAACGCGCGGGCCACCAGCCGCGACTCCCGGCTGTCGGAGATCGGTCGTGTGGCGCCCGACTGGGGGAATGCGACCGTTGCGACCAGTTCGAACGCAGCCGCGCCCAGCAGTCCCCCCAGCACACCGCCGACCAGGCCGAGCGTGGCGCGTTTCCACCCGCCCATGCCTGCCCCGAACACCATGCCTCCCGCCGCGCCGATCGCCGCCCAGACGGCGCCCAGCGCCAGCGAGGCGTAGAGGATTGCGTGAGCCTGCGTTTCAGCCTGGCCCAGGTATTTCGCGTAGACGGGCACGACCGCCATCGAGGCCGCCGCCCCCGCCGCGGCCCCCAGGACGAGCCCCATCAGCCCCGCCGCGACGGCCGCCCGCGAAGACTGCCGGATCATCGCCCCGGCGACGCCCAGCAGAAGGCCCATCAGCCCACCCAACAGCCCGAAGGCCGCGGCCGTGTTGTGGGTGAGCGCCGTTGTAACGGCTTCGGCCAGTTGTGAATCTGGCACGAACCAGTTGAGCAGGAATTCTCCGATCGTCCACGACGCCAGTCCCGCCAGGCCGCCGCCGGCCAGGGCCCACGCCCAGACCTGTGCAGCGCGTGGGCGCGAGACGCCCGGGTCCTGCAACGGACCGAGCTTCACGTGAAGGTCCACGGCCGACGGAACCACCGGTTCGGCGGCCGCGGCCGCGACAGCCTCCGGCGCCCGGGTGAAATCCGGCTCCGGAGGGGGATCGAGCGGGACGGCTGGCTCGTCGAGAGGGATGTCCGACATGGTCGTCGTTCCTGTTGCGACGCGGAGAGAGCCCGCGAAGGAGCGTCTCCCCGAATTACAACGCGCCGCGACGACCAGGTAAAGCGTGCGCCGCCCGCGATGGGCGGCGCACGTTGATCTTGGTCAACTCAACTCAGCTCAGCTTGGTAAAGCCGGGGACGGCGATCGGCGCGACCGGCAGCGGGTCGGGGCCGAAGGCGTACGACGGCGGGCTGAGGTCCTGGGCCGAGTCGAGGATCTGCTGCGGGGTGACGATCTCCCCGGTATACGCGGCGGCGCGGCCCATCAGGCCCAGCAGCGTGGAGGACGCGGCCTGCTCGCCGTTGTTGAGGATCTTCCCGGCCCGGAGCGCGGCGTACATCTCGTCGTGCTCGACCTGGTACATGTCGTACTTCTTGGTGTCGCCGGTGTCGCGATAGCGCCACTTGTTCTTGCCGCTGAGGGAGTTCCCGAAGACGTCGGCCGTACCGTCGCTCCCCAGGATGTAGTCCTTCACGCGGTTGGCCGAATTGACCCAGTGGCGGCACTGGTGATAGCCGCGCACGTTGTTCTCGTACTCGTAGACGATCGAGAAGTGGTCATAGATGTTGCCGTACTTCGGATCGGTCCGCACGGTCCGGCCGCCGACGCCGAAGCAGCGCTCAGGGAGCTTGTCGCGCATCGCCCAGGCCATGGTGTCCAGGCCGTGGATGGCCTGCTCGACGATATGGTCGCCGGAGAGCCAGGTGTAGTAGTACCAGTTGCGCTGCTGGTATTCCATGTCCGACCCGCACTGTTCACGGGTCTTGCGGGGTTCCCAGACGCCCTGCGAGTTGTACGTGGTCTCGATCGTCCGGATCTCACCGATCTGGCCGTCGAAGACCTGCTGCATGGTGGCCCGGCGCGGCGGGTGGTAGCGCCAGCAGAAGCCGTTGACGATGGAGACGTTCTTGGCCTTGGCGTCCTGCACGGCCTTGAGGAACTTGCGGAGGCCGGGGCCGTCGACCGCCATCGGCTTCTCAACGAAGGCGTGGACGCCCTTCTCGACGGCGTAGGCGGTGTGGAGGGGGCGGAAGTGGGGCGTCGTGGCCAGGACGACGACGTCGACCTGATCGATGACGTTCTTGTAGGCGTCGAACCCGGTGTAGCAGTGGTCCTTGTCGGCCACGACCCGCGAGCCGACCGACGAGCCCTTCAGCGCTGAGACGCACTCGGCCAGTCGATCGCCGAACAGGTCGCCGATCGCGACGAGCTTGGTCCCGCTGTCAGCCGAAAGAGCCTGTTCCGCCGCCCCCGTGCCTCGACCGCCGGCGCCGACGAGGCCGACCTTGATCGTGTCGCTGCCGCCCGCGTGGACCATCGGCGCCCAGGAAGCCGCGGCCCCAACCGCCGCGACGGCGGATCCCTTCAGAAACTCACGTCGACTCGCCCCGTCGTTCGCGCAAGGTCGCTCGGTCACGGCAAAATCTCCTGATGACTGGATGAGTGGAGATGCCATCCGGCCGGTCGACCCGACCGTCACGCGCCGCCAGTGAGAAGGCGACGCCGATCGGCCGACCCGCTGCGATCCGTGGATGATGGATCGAGCCCGGACGACGGCTTGTGTCGCGACACATCCTACATCACCCGCCGTCGTGGTCGCCAGCGAGAAATGGCCGTCGCCGCGGGGCTGCGAAGCTTCAATCGGCCTTCGATACGGAACTCCGGCGGTACCGCCGGCAATTCCAGATCGTCCTAACGGCTTGGGATTTGCTGGCAATCACCCCTACGTCCCCTAAAATGCGTCCCATCCACCAGAAGTACGATCAACGACGAAGGAGGAGAAGCGATGGCGCAATCGGTCAGCGAAGTCTTCGTCGACACCCTCGTCGCGGCGGGGGTGAGGCGGGTCTATGGGGTGGTCGGCGACTCGCTGAACGGGATCACCGAAGTGATCCGCCGCCGCGAGGGGATCGACTGGATGCACGTCCGGCACGAGGAGGTCGCCGCCTTCGCGGCCGGGGCCGAAGCTCACCTGACGGGCGAACTGGCCGTCTGCGCGGGCAGTTGCGGGCCAGGGAACATGCACCTCATCAACGGACTGTACGACTGCCACCGCAGCCGGGTCCCGGTCCTCGCCATCGCCGCGCAGATCCCCAGCAGCGAGTTGGGCTCAAACTACTTCCAGGAGACCAACCCTCAGCTTCTGTTCAAGGATTGCAGCCATTATTGCGAGTTCATCTCCCAGGCCGAGCATGCGATTCGCGTGCTGGGGATCGCCATGAGAACGGCGATCGCCAGGAAGGGCGTGGCCGTCGTGATCCTCCCCGGCGACGTCGCCCTGCGGAGCACCTCGGCCAGGCCCGCGTTCCTGGCGATGGACTACTCGCCCTCGCTGGTTCAGCCGCCGTCGGAATCGATCTCCGCCGCGGCCGACCTCCTGAACACGGCCGACCGCGTCGCGATCCTCGGCGGCGCGGGCTGCGCGGGGGCGCATGACGAGTTGATGCAAACGGCAAGCCAGCTCAAGGCGCCGATCGTCCACGCGATGCGGGGCAAGGAGCACATCGAGCCCGACAACCCGTTCGACGTCGGCATGACCGGCCTGCTGGGGTTCTCCTCCGGCTACCACGCGATGATGAACTGCGACGCCCTGCTGATGCTGGGGACCGACTTCCCCTACCCGCAGTTCTACCCCACCGGCGCGAAGATCGTGCAGGTGGACGTCCGCGGCGAGCAGATCGGTCGTCGCACCCGCGTCGACCTGGGTCTGATCGGCGGCGTCAAGGAAACGCTGACCGCACTGTCGCCGCTCCTGACGAACAAGCCCGACCGCACTTACCTGGACGACTGCCTGGAACACTACGCGAAAACCCGCGAGAGCCTGGACGATCTGGCCGTCGGCTCGCCGGGACGAAAGCCGATCCACCCTCAGTACGTCGCCAGGGAGATCAACGCCCTGGCCGCCGACGACGCCGTGTTCACCTGCGACGTCGGCACGCCGACGATCTGGGCCGCGCGTTATCTGCATATGAACGGCCGTCGTCGTCTGCTTGGATCGTTCAGCCACGGCTCGATGGCCAACGCCCTGTCGCAGGCCGTGGGCGCGCAGGCGTCGCATCCGGGGCGACAGGTGGTGAGCCTGAGCGGCGACGGCGGCCTGGCCATGCTGCTGGGCGACCTGCTGACGCTCCGACAGCTCAAGCTCCCAGCCAAGGTCGTCGTCTTCAACAACGGCTCGCTCGGCTTCGTCGAGTTGGAGATGAAGGCCGCCGGACTCCTCGAATACGGCACTGACCTGGTCAACCCGGACTTCGCCAGGCTGGCGCAGTCGGCCGACATCATGGGCCTCCGCGTCGAGGACCCCGTCGACGTCCGCCCCGCGCTCCAGCAGGCGTTCGCCCACGACGGCCCAGCCCTCGTCGACATCGTGGTCAACCGCCAGGAACTCGCCATGCCGCCGTCGATCTCGGCCTCACAGGCGCTGGGCTTCAGCCTCTATCTCATCCGGGCCGTTATTGACGGCCGCGGCGAGTCGGTCGTCGACCTGGCGAAGACCAACTTCCTATCGCGTGGAAAGTAAAACGCGACCCGTCGGTAAGAGTCGGAAGTGCCTCCTGGGTGCCATGCCCACTCTCGCCGTGGGCATGCGATCGGCGACGGTCTCGCGACCATCCCTCGCCGGTCCATGGCCACCCAAGGGCGGCCATGGCACCCAGCAAAACCGATCCTCCCCTATGAATGACGAGACCAACACTCCAAGATCCCATCCGCTGGTCGAGATCTGCGTCGGCGACCTGCGCTCCGCGCTGGCGGCGGGCGAAGGGGGCGCCGACCGGGTGGAACTCTGCGACCGTCTGGAGGTCGGCGGGACGACCCCCAGCGCGGGGACGATCGCCGAGGCCTGCCGCCGTCTGACGATCCCCGTCCACGTCCTGATCCGCGTTCGCGCCGGCGACTTCGTCCCCAACGATCCGGAGTGGGCCGCGATGCGCGACGACGTCGACGCGGCCCGCCGCCTGGGCGCCTCGGGCGTGGTGATCGGCGCGCTGCATCGCGACGGGACGATCGACCGCGACGAGACCGCCCGCCTCGTCGAACTCGCCCGGCCGATGAGCGTGACGTTCCACAAGGCGTTCGACCAAACGCCCGACCTCGGCGAGGCCCTCGAAACGCTGATCGACCTGGGAGTCGACCGCGTGCTGACCTCCGGAGGCCGGCCTTCGGCCGAGGAAGGCGCGGACGCTCTGGCGAGCCTGATCGCTCAGGCCGGCGACCGCATCGGCGTGATCGTCGCCGGCCGGCTCTCGCTGGCGAATCTCCCGGCCGTGGTCCGCCGCACGGCCGCGCGCGAGGTTCACCTCGGTTCCGCGGCCGTCGACGCCGTCGGAAGCTCCTGCACGTTCAACCCACGAGACGGCTCCACCCTCGACTGGTCGGGCGTCACGGCGGAGAAAGTGCGGCGGATCATGGAGGTCGTCGTTACTTGTCGATGATCGGCTGGCTGACGCGGAGGTACGCGAGCAGGTCGCGAAGCTGGGCGTCGGACAGGTCGTCGAGCAGGCCCTCCGGCATGATGGAGGTCTTCGAGGGCTCGAACGCCTCGACGTCGGTACGGGCGAAGGTGCGTTCCTCTCCGTCAGACGTGCGCAGGACGATGACGTTCGGGTCCATGTCAGCGCAGACGCCGGCGAAGACGCGGCCGTCCGTGGTGGCGAGCGTGTAGGGGACGTAGCCTTCGCGGATCTCGGCCGATGGGGCGACGAGCGCCGGCAGAAGCACGTCGACGTCGTCGCGGCGGAACGAGGTCAACTCGGGCCCGACCTTCCCTCCCTTGCCGAACAGGGCGTGGCAGCGTTCGCAACGCTCCTGGTAGATCGTCCGCCCCGCCTTGGGGACGCCGCCGCCGGCGCGGGCGACTTCGGCCAGCCGGGCGACCTTGGCCTTGAAGTCGGCCGGCGTGGCAGGGGCTGCGCCGAACGCGCGGTCGGCCAGGGCGTCGACCTTTGCATCCTTCAATGCCCGGAGCCGCGCGACGACCTCGCGGGGGATTGTCTTCGGGTCGATCCGCCCGTCGTTCGCGGCCTCAAGGAACTTCGCCGCCCAGGCGCGACGGGTCGCCAGCAGACCCCAGGCTGAGGACAAAAGATCGTCGGAGAGTGACGGATAAACCGCCAGGACCTCGTCGGCGATCGCTGGATCGTCGTACACGGCGAGCGCCCCGAAGGCCGCCGAGCGGAGCGGATTGACGGGCGAGTTGCGGGCGATGGACTCGATCGCGGGCCGGCAGGCGTCGACGCGGACTTCACCCAGGACCCGGAGGTACTGGAGTTGCTTCTCGCGGTCGCCGGTGGGACTGGCGAGGGTCTTGATCGCCTCGGCGACGGCCTCCGGTTTCGCGCGTCGCAGGCCCAGGACGACCGACGAGCCGCCGTGACGCTCCATCGCCTCGGCCAGCTTGGGCGGGAGCCCCGCCGTGGAGCGTCCCATGAAGGCGGCTTCCAGCCCAGTCATCAGCCGGGCGACGTGCGCGGGGCTGGGCGCCGAATCCAGCAGCCGGACGCAGCCCTCCAGATCCTTGCGCCCGCCGGCCGCGGCCAGGCGACGCATCAACCGCTCCTCGATCGTCGATGCGGCGATCGGCGCGTCCCAGGTCGCGGGATCGGTGAAGAGGGAGAGGACGGCTTCCGGATCGGTCGTCGTCTTCGCCTCGACGGCCCACCAGAGCAGCAGCGGAATCTGGATGTCCGTCGCGTCCTCGCCCCGGCGGAGCAGGGGGGCGACGACCGCCAGCGCCTCGCGCGCCGGCAATCGCCTGGCCGAGGCCGCCATTTGCGCGCGGACCTCGACGTTCGGCTCGGTCGCGGCCGTCGCGGTGATCGCCTGGACGACCTCCGCCGCCGGCTTGCCGTCGTCGCAGGCCAATCGAACGGCCCACGACCGGACCGACTCATCGTCGTGATGCAGGGCGGCGAGCGTCGTCGGCGTGTCCAGCCCGCCGACGAGGTTCAACGCCCAAAGGGCCTCCAGCGCCCGGCCGCCTTTGAGTCGCTCCCGCAATTCGGCCGCGATCGACGCGTCCTTGCGATCGCCGATCAACCGCAGCGCCGTGAAGCGGACCCAGCGGTTCGGGTCGTCGAGCCGGTCGACCAGTTCACGCGAGGAGAGCCGGGACAGGTCGACGGCCGCGCCACCCGGCTTCGCGTCGCGGGGGCGCAGTCGGTAGATGCGGCCCGTGTCCACGTCCACCAGCCCTTCGTTGTTCTTGAGGTGGCTGACGTACGAGTCGTGCCAGTCGGCGACGTACACAAAGCCGTCGGGGCCCGTCGTCAGGTCGACGGGGCGGAACCGGGCGTCGTCGGTCGTCATCGCATGACCGACGTCCTCGGTGCGGAACGTCGAACCGTCCGGGATGACTCGGCTCATGACGACGTGATTCAGCAACGGGGCGACGCCGAGCAGCATTCCGTCATAACTCGATGGAAGCCGCCCGCCCTGATAGATGAGGAAGTCGTGCGTGAACCGCGGCGTCTTGGCGTGCTTCATCGCCGGGAAGTAGCCGAAGGCGTAGGGGTTGGAGAGCGGCCCGTGCTTGTCGAACCCCTTCTGAAGATACGCCCCCTGGACGTAGTAGAACCCCCGCGTATCGCCGCCGTTGTGGCCGGAGAAAATCCGGCCACGCGCGTCGACCTCCACGCCGAAGGCGTTGCCGCCCCCTTCGGCGAAGACCTCATACAACCGCTTCTCGGGATGGTAGCGCCAGACGAGCTGGCCCAGCGAGCGGACGGGCTCGCGGCCGTCGTCGAGGCCCGGGCGCGAGACGTGGCCGGAGACCGTGCTCCCCTGCGTCGCGTAGAGCCAGCCGTCGGGGCCCCAGGTCAGGCTGTTGACGACCGAGTGGGTGTCCTCCAGGCCGAAGCCCGTCAGGCGGACTTCGGGATCGCCGTCGGGGACGTCGTCGTTGTCGCGGTCGGGGTAGAAGAGGAGGTACGGCGGGTTCGTCACCCACACGCCCCCGCGCCCGCGTGCGACGGACGTGGCCAGGTTCAGGCCCTGGACGAACGTCTTGTGGCGGTCGTATGAGCCGTCGCCGTCGGTGTCTTCGTGGATCGTGATCCGGTCCAATCCTCGGACGTGATTCGGCGGCGGCTGGGGGACCTTGTCATAGGCCACGCGCCAGACGCCGTCGCGGCTGAGGATCTTCAGGCCGGCTGGGTGCGGATACTGGGCGTACTCGACGACCCACATCCGGCCGCGCTCGTCGAAATTGATGTTCACGGGCTGGCGGATCGTCGGCTCGCTCAGGACGAGGTCGACGGCCAGGTCGTCGGGCGTCTTGAACGAGGTCGCCGGCGCGGCGGGATCGCCGGGGGCGGGGCGGTCGACGGCCCAGAAGACGGCGTTGCGCAGGAGGCGGCGGAAGGAGGGGTTTTCAAAATCGCCGGGCGCGCCCAGCGAGGTGTAGAAAACGCGCTGGTTCCCCTTGAGGTTGACCCAGGCCGCGGGCTCTTCGGGCTGATTGGGGATCGCGCCGATCAGGAGCGGGATCGTCGTCGGGGCGAGCGGGCTGGTCTTGTAGAGCGACCCCTTGGCCGTGAAGCTCACGGCGACGCCGTCGAGGATCGGATGTCCCTTGGCCGACGGCGCGCGGGTGATGGTGGGGACGATGCCCTTGGGGTGATGGTCGGCGTAATTGCCGCCCAGGACGTCGGCGTCGAGTTGGGGCCATTCGGCGTGGTCTTTCGGCCCCTTGCCTTTGGTGTTGAAGGCGTGGCTGGCCGTGCGGATGCCGATCACCGGCTTGCCCGAGGCGACGTAGTCCTTGATGAGCTTCAGTTGCTCGTTCGTCGGCGCTCGGCGGCGGGCGCTGATGAAGAGCAGGTCGGCGTCGGCCAGGGCTTCGACGCCGGGGAAGTCGTGGGGGTTCTTGGGGTCGGCGATGACGAACGTGCAGCGGATGCCCCTGGGTTCAAGCTCGGCGGCGGCGAAGGCGGGGAGGGTCTCGGCCGTGTTGTATTCGTCGTCGCCGATCACGAAGACGACGCGGGGGCGGTCCTCGGGCTTGAAGGCGAACGCCGGGCGGCCGGTCAGGTCGGTCGAGAGGATCGTCGGGCAGACGAACTTCTCGATGTGCTCGACGATCCGGTTCGTCCCCTCGAAGTGGGAGACGTAGGGCCATTTCCGCGAGTTGTACATCGTGTCGGTCAGGTCGCGGATGAGCACCACGTCCTTGCCGTTCTTCGCCAGGTTGCGGAGGCCGAACGGGCGGCCGAGAACGCACATGTTCGTGTGAACGCCCGTCATCAGGACGTGTTCGACGCCCCGCGAGGCGAGCAGGTTCCAGACCTCGACGCCGGAGTCGCTGATGGCGTCCTCGTCGCGGATCTCGATGGCCGGGTTCTGCTTCTTGTAGGCGACGTACTCCTTGCAGCGCGGGCCGCAGTCGCAGCCGCCGTCGGTCTGATCCAGGGGATACGTCCCGCGCTCCTCGGCGGGGATCTTGTAGCACCACAAGGCGACGTCCTTGGGGACGTCGGCGGCCTGGGGGGCGTTCTTCGCCCGCAGCCGAGCGGGGTGGTCCTTGTAGACGTCCATGCAGCCGCTGGGCGAATGGACGATCAGCACGCCCTTCGCGCGGGCCTCGGCGATCACTCGGTTGAGGACCGGGGCCATCTCGCCGACCCGCCGCGCGGCCCCTCGGCAATAGTGGTCGTCCCAGACGTCGCAGACGATCAGAGCGGTCTTCGACGGCTCCCAACTAGCGGTCGTCGAGACCATCTCGAACTTCGCCGGATCGGCGGCGATGGGTCGGCGGGACTGCTTGTGCAGCGTGTAAGAGGCGTCGTCCGCGGCGACCGCGCCGACGATCGACGAAAAGGCGAGGGCAACGAGGAAGGACCGCATCGGGGCCTCCGAGCGAGGGGATCGGGGCAGGGCCCCCGCACGGGGTTCGCGCGAAGGGGGGAAAACGGCTCGATTCTCCGTCCCCCTCGGTGTTGCGTCAACGATCCACCCCGCCTTGCGTAGCTCAGCCCTCCCGACGTCGCCTAGCGAGGCCGACACCCACGGCCATGGCTCCGAAAACCATCAGCGTTGTTGGCTCGGGGACCGGTGTGTAAGGGAGTTCCGGGAAGACGGCGTCGGGAGGCGTGGAGAGGTCGCCCGGGGTCAGCAGTACTTCCGCATAGGTACCCGGGAAGCTGAAGTTCCTCGCCGAAGCCAGGATCTGGCCAAGATCATTGATTGCAGACGCCCCCAATATCCTCCATCCGCTCGCGGGATCGATCAAGTCGTTGAGGTTGGTCATCACACCGTCGTGATAGAGAAACCCCTGATCCGTATCGAAGCTTGATTTCCCCGGCGTTGACGAACGGCCGACGACGTCTCCGTGATTGTTGATCCCATAAGCTATACCGTACGTATTGCCCGACAACATACCGAGATCGGTCGTCGTGCCGTCCGCGGCCCGCAGTGCTGCGTGGGCCAACTCGCCGCTGACAATATAGCCGGCGACAGCCCCCTGGTCGTTGATCGCCTGCCCGTGGAAAGACCCCAGGTCCGTCCAGGTCTCATTTCTCAGGACGAACGATTGCGCGAATACGTTGCTGGAATTCATCGTTGCCTGAACCAGCACATCGCCCGCGTTATTGATTGCCTGTACTTTCGCCCCGATGGCCCCCTCGGGAAGCCCCAGATCCTTCCACACGCCGTTCTGGTAGGACGACGGAACGTAGTTCGTCATGCCGCCAACCGTCCCCACCGCTCTTGAAGCGATGATCTCGCCGGAGTTGGTAAGAAGCCCGGCCTGCCCGAAGACGTTCGTGTACTGGCCCGATGAGGAATTATACAGCTCCGCCCCGTTGCTGGAGCCGACGACCGCTTGGCCTTTGTCGTTGAGGCCGCTGAAAGTCGACCCGGCGTACCGGAGGTTATAGCGGCCTGGATCGCCGTTCGCCGGTGAAATAATTGCCGGCAACGTCACTCGGCCTCCCGCGTTCGGGTCGTAGAAGTAGGGCTGATTCTTGTACAGCATCTCCTGCGACGTCGGATAGACTTGCCAGTAAGTTCCAGTCACCTGGCCCAGATTGTTGAGCTGTGTCGGGTACACAGTGCCGCTAGAGTCGCTGAGGACCGTAACCTTGTACGACGAGCCGTACGAGCTCGAGTCGAAAAACGGCACGCCAAGCGAAAGACTAACGAGCATAACCCAAACGAGTGCGATATGGCGCACTTTGACGCCCTCCCTGGCGAGTCTCTTCGGTACCCCGAGGATGGGACCATCCATCTGACCGAGAGTGTTGCTGAGGGCCGGGATCGAGTCAATGCGGATTGTGGTCAAAAGGCTTTCACGCCATCAACTTGGTGCAGACCTGACCCTCGTTGATGGTGGGGCGTTCGGGGCGGCCCTGGTGGCGGTAGATGAGCTTGGTGTGGTCGGCGCCCAGGAGGTGGAGGATCGAGGCGTGGAGGTCGTGGACGTGCAGGCGGTCCTCGATCGCGTGCAGGCCGGCCTCGTCGGTGGCGCCCAGGGTGATGCCGGGCTTCACGCCGCCGCCGGCCATCCACATGGTGAAGCCGTTGGCGTTGTGGTCGCGGCCGTCCCCCTTTTCGGACATCGGCGTGCGGCCGAATTCGCCGCCCCAGATGACGAGGGTCTGGTCGAGCAAGCCCCGGCGCTTGAGGTCCTTCATCAGGCCGGCGACGGGCTTGTCGCTGGACCGGCAGCACTTGCCGTGGTTGCCTTCCAGGTCGGAGTGCGAGTCCCACTTGGAGCCCGCGCCGCAGTAAAGCTGCACGAACCGGACGCCGCGCTCGACGAGGCGGCGGGCGAGCAGGCAGTTGCGGCCCATGCTCTCGGTGACGGGGTCGTTGATGCCGTAGAGGTCGAAGGTCTCGGCCGTCTCGCGCGAGAGGTCGACGGCCTCGGGGGCCTCGGCCTGCATGCGGAAGGCCAATTCATAGCTCTTGATGCGGGCGTCCAGCTCGGTCTGGTCGCGGCGGTCGTCCATGTGGCGGCGGTTGAGCTGGTCCAGCAGGGCGAGCTTGGCCTCCTGGCGGCCTCCGGCAACGCCCACAGGCGGCCGGAGGTTGGCGATCGGCACGTCGCCGGCGTCGATGCGGGTTCCCTGGTGGGTCGCCGGCATGAAGCCGGTCCCCCAGTTGCGCGGGCCGCCGGCCACGGTGGACTTGGGGTAGTCGTGGAGGACGACGTAGCCGGGGAGGTCCTGGTTCTCGGTCCCCAGGCCGTAGCTGACCCAACTCCCCAGCGAGGGCCGGCCGCTGCGGGTCGACCCGGTGTTCATCTGGCAGACGCCGTTGACGTGGTTCAGGCCGTCGGCCCAGCACGACCGGATGATCGCCAGGTCGTCCACGCATTCGGCCGTGTGCGGCAGCCAGTCGGAGACCCACGCGCCGGACTCGCCGTACTGCTTCCACTTGCGCCGCGAGGGGAGGATCGGCGAGTAGAACTCGCCCATCGGGGTGATGACCGGCTTGAAGCTGGAGGGGATCGGCTTGCCCGCCAGCTTGTTCAGGAGCGGCTTGGGGTCGAACAGGTCCATGTGGCTCGGCCCCCCTTCCATGAACAGGAAGATGACGCTCTTGGCCGTCGCCGGCCGCGTCCAGGGGGCGTTCGAAGGCGCGCCGGGGATCACGACGTTCTCGGTAGCGGCGACGTCGCGGGCGAGCAGGTCCAGGAGCGGCAAGGCGCCGAAACCGCCGGCCGCCCGGAGGAGCCACTCCCGGCGCGTGGAAGGCGTCTTGCTGTGGGGGATCGGAGCGGCGGGGTTGTTGGGGGTCATGGTTTCTGCGGCTCCTGGCCTTCCCCGAGGAAGGCGCCCCGAAGGGCGACACTGTTCTGCACAAAAACGGAGCGGCATTCCAAGTCCCCTCTCCCGCCGGGAGAGGGCAGCCGCGCAGCGGCGGGTGAGGGTCGTCGGATTTCGGAGTCTGCGTCGGTCTCGTGAACCCTAAACCCCACGCTATGCCTACCCCCCGACGACCCTCACCCGGCCCTTTGGGCCACCCTCTCCCGGCGGGAGAGGGGACTTGGACCAGGCCGGCTGTCGGGAAGCCGAAAGACCTCGCTCGTTCAATCCACGTACAAAAACTCGCTCGAATTCAGCAGCACGTGACAGTAATCGACGATCGCCTGCTTCTCGTCGCCGCGGCGGAGGAAGGCTTCGCCGGCTGCGGCCTCGTCTTCGTCGGGGGCTCGGCCGAGGGCCAGGCGGTAGGCCAGGGCGACGCGCTCGCGGGGGCTTTCGCCGGCTTCGCGGGTGAGGCGGGCGGCCAGGGCCTTGGCGCGGTCGAGCGTCCAGGGGCCGTTGATGAGCAGGAGGGTCTGGGTGACGGTCGTGGTCGTGTTGCGGAGCCCCGCGCTGTTGAAGGCGTCGGGCGCGTCGAAGGCGTCGAGGACGGCGTCGCGCTTGTTGCGGATCACCTTGCATTCGACCGAGCGGCGGGGGCTCGTGATCGCGTCGGCGGGGGGGCCGCCGTTCGAGGGGGCCAGTTCGCCGGAGACGGCCAGCATGGCGTCGCGGATCGCCTCGGCCTCCAGGCGACGGACGGGCCGCTTCCAGAGCAGCTTGTTCGCCGGGTCGACGAGCACGGAGGCCTCGACCTCGCTCTCGGGCCGGAAGGCCGACTGGCGGTAAGCGGCCGACGTGACCATCAGCCGATGCAGCTCCTTGAACCGACGGCCGTCGGCGACGAACCGACGCGCCAGCCAGTCGAGCAATTCGGGGTGCGACGGCAGCTCGCCCAGCTTGCCGAAGTCGTTCGAGGTCGCGACGATCCCCCGGCCGAAGTGGTACTGCCAGACGCGGTTGACGATCACCCGGTTCGTCAGAGCGTTGTCCGGCCGGTTGATCCAGGCCGCCAGCGCCGATCTGCGCCCCGTCGACGCCGGCGCCGACGAGCAGGGCGAGACGGCGGTCGGGGCCGGGTCGAAGACCGACGGACACCCCGGTTCGATCGGCGTCGTCCCCTTGCGACCGCCGGGGATCGTGGTGGGCGGAGCCTCGACGCAGACGTCCCGGACTCCCATCGCCACCGGCAGCGGGGCGGGCTTGATCGAGTTGAACGTCTTCAACTCGTCGATCAGCGCCTGCCAGCGGGGGCGGTCGGCCGTCTTGATCGTCGTGGCGGTCAGCGGATCGTCGCCGTCCTCGATGACCTGGCGATTGGCCAGAGCCTTGATCTGGCGGTCGTAGGGGGAGAGCTTCTCGTCGGGCGTGGCAAGCAGTGTCTGGAGGTCGGCCGTGAACAGGCTGACCGCCGTGGCTGCCTTCTTCTGGCGGTAGGGCTTCTCGATCTCGGCGATCTTCGCCCGGACCTCGGCCGAGGCCTCCTCCCACTCGGCGTACTTCGCGTCGTGCTCGGCCTTCTGGGCGGCCGTGTAGAGGGCGAGCGAATCGTTGGGGAGGATCGGGGCGAGGAACGCCCGGAGGCGGTAGTAGTCGGCCTGGGCGATCGGGTCGAACTTGTGGTCGTGACAGCGGGCGCAGCCGACGCTCAGGCCGAGGAAGGCCTCGCCGACCACGTCGGTCGCCTCGTTGAGGATGTCGTTCCACTGGCCGCGAACGTCGCGCTGGTTGTATTCGTAGGGACCCATCCGCAGGAAGCCGGTCGCGACCAGGGCGTCGGGGTCGGTCGGGGCCAGCTCGTCGCCGGCGAGTTGCTCGGCGACGAGGCGGTCATAGGGCTTGTCGGCGTTCATGGAACGGACGACGTAGTCGCGGAACCGCCAGGCGTCGGGGCGGTAATCGTCCTTGTTGTGGCCGTCGGATTCGGCGTAGCGGACGACGTCCAGCCAGTGGCGGCCCCAGCGGTCGCCGTAGTCGGGCGAGGCCAGCAGCCGGTCGACCGCCTTCTCATAGGCGTCGGCCGAGTCGTCGGCCAGAAAGGCGTCCACCTGCGCGGGGGTGGGGGGCAGGCCGGTCAGGTCGAAGGTCACGCGGCGGATCAGGGCTCGCTTGTCGGCCTCGGGGGCGGGAGTCAGCCCGTGTTCCAGCAGGCCCTTGAGGACGAACGCGTCGACCGGCGTGCGGCCCCAGTTCGCCCAGGGAGTCGCCGCGAACGTCTCGGGTCCCGGCGGTTCGACTTGCTTGAGCGGCCGGAACGACCAGAACGAGGCGTCGGCCTTCTCGATCTTGGGGCGGGGGGCGTCGGCCTTGGCGGCGGCGGGTTCGGCCGGCCAGGCGGCCCCCTCGGCGACCCAGCGGGCGATGGCGGCGACCTGCTTGTCTTCCAGCTTCCCGTTCGGGGGCATTTCCAGCCCCTCGTAACGGACGGCCTCGATCAGCGGGCTCTCGTCGGGCTTCCCGGGCGCGACGGCCGGCCCGGTCTCGCCGCCTTGCAGGAGCGCTTCACGCGAGTCTAGCCGCAGGCCGCCTTTTTGCTTCTCGGCTCCGTGGCAGGACTGGCACTTCGTCGCCAGGATCGGCCGGATCTCCTGCTCGAAGAACCGGATGCGCTCAGCCTGAGCCCGGGGATCGGCGGCGTCGCTCTCACCTTCTCCGGCTACGGCGCGCGCCGAGACGACCGCGACGGCCAGCGTCGCGATCAGACCCACCCCGCGCATCCGCCTCTCCGAAACGGCACCCATGCGGCGACGCTCCCCGGCCTTCGGCGCGCAAACGTCCAACACCTGTTCAAGGAGAATCCATCTTAGCCGATGCTTCGTATCGAATCTACTTCGTTCCGAACGCCGCCGCACCTTGATCGATTCCGCCGACAAACCCCAGGGAGGGCCGAAAAACACCGGACAGAATTACGAATCGTGAATCATGTTCTGAGATAGAGGATGTCCGACGTTCCTTGAAAATCCGGTTGGTTCGTCAGCGCCATGAGCCGGCTGGCCGACGGTTCCGTCGCGGGAAAGCGACCGAACGAAGCCGATTTCTCAGCGGCGTCGAGCGGCCGATAACCCCTGGTTTTCACCGCGTGGAATCGAGATTGAAGGTCCTTCCAAAGCCGCGCGATCAAACCCAATCGGAGCCGCCGCGCGGGGAGGGGTCAGGCGGAGGTAAGTCGCCAGGTCGGAGTAGTCGTCGGTCCAGGGGGAAGCGCCCGGGCGAAGGCTCGGGGCGGCCCAGGACGGTGGGAGGGTCGGAGCGGAGGAGGGATCGGCCAGGACGGCCCAGATCGATGGGAGTTTGCCGGCGGTTTTCGCTTCGGGGGGGATATTCAGATCGCGACGGACGAGACAGGCAAGGCCGGCGTCGCGGGCCTGGACGGCCATGAGGGGCGGCAGGTCCAGGAACCGGCACGAGAGGTTGAACGCCAAAATCCCGCCGGGAGCCAACTTGCGGCGATAGAGGGCGATCGCCTCGCGTGAAAGGAGGTGGGTCGGCACGGCGTCGGAACTGAAGGCGTCGAGGACGAGCAAGGCGAAGCCGCCATCCGGCGCGGCAGCCAGGCGGAGGCGGGCGTCCCCCTCGACGGTCGATACCGTGGCCCCGCGGCGGCGGGCGTCGGCCAGGTAGGTAAAGCAAGTTTCGTCCTCGGCCGCCCGGACCACGGCGTCGTCGATCTCGTAGAACGTCCAGTCCTGACCCGGCCGGGCGTAGCAGGCGAGCGTCCCGGTTCCCAGGCCGACCACCCCGACACGAGTCCCGGGGCGGTCGAGGTTCGCCACCATCGCCGTGAAAAGATCGCCGATCGGACCCGATCGAGTGAAGTAGGTGGAGGGTTCCTCGCGAGTCGCCGGCGACCGCCCCTGCTGGCCGTGCAGGGTGCTCCCGTGCATCAGGCGGAAGACGTCCGAGACCGGTTCGTGCAGGACCCGAAGCCGGCCGAAGAAGTTGCGACTCCGTCGGACGACCTCGCCCCCCGGGTCGGGCGCCAGTCCGCCGGCCAGCAGGAGCGCCGCCAGGGTCAGGCCGAACCGGAACGGTCGGCTTCTTGCCCGCCAAACCGCCAGCACTCCCAAGCCAGCCGCCAACGTCAACAAGACCGCCCCGACCGCCGAATCCCGCACATCCGGCCGGTTGGTCAGAATGACGCCGGCGAGGAGGATGACGGATGGGACGAGGAGGCCGCTGAGTATCGCCAGGCGGCCTTCCCCCCTCGCGGGGGGAAAGCCGTGTCGGTCCAAACCGGGTAGAACCAGGGCACTCACCGCCAAAACCAGCGGATACTCAAGCATCCGGTCGAACAGCCAGGGGGCCAGGATCGCGCAGAAGAGACTGCCGAGGGCCCCGCCGAGGCCGATGGCCAGATAGAAGGTCGTCAGTCGCGCGGGTTCGGGGCGGGAGTCGGCCAGGCGGTGGTGGTAGAGCAGGGCGGCGACGAAGAACGTCGCCAGGTGCAGGGGAATCCAGGGAAGGTGCACGAAGCCCGCCGCCAGCACCAGGGCCAGGGCGGTCGCCAGCCAGGGGAACGTCGGGGACAGTCGAGACGCCCACCATCCCCCCGCGCCGGCGAAGGCCAGGATGTACGTAACCAGGTACAGCCCCAGCGGGATCGTCCAGAGCAGGGGCATCGGGGCCAGTTCGGAGGTGATATGAGTGGTCGCCGCCAGCAGCCAGATCACCGGCAGTCCGGCGAGCGTCATCCAGCCGGCGAACTCGCGGGGCGTCGTCCGATGCGTCGATTCAGCCTGATCCAGGACGGCGCAACGGCGATCGGCGGCGATCCCGCAGCCGAGCATCGCCGCCGTGGCGAGCCCGAACCCCGCCGCCCAGGCCCGCGACTGCCAGCCGAGCGTCGAAAAGGGCTCGATCAGCAGCGGGTAGGCGGCCAGGGCCCCCAGATTGCCGGCGCAGCTCGCGGCGTAGAGGGCGAACGGGTTCCGGCCGCCAGCCTCGGCGTACCAGCGCTGGAGCAGGGGGGACGAGGCCGAGGCCAGCACGAACGGAGGGCCGATCGTCGTCGCGAGAAGACCGAAGACCCACAACCCCGGCCCCCAGGCGCCGGCCGTCGGCGGCGAGGCGTCCGGGGCGATCACGACGGGCAGGAAGGCCAACGACCCGATCGCAAGCAGCCCGTGCAGGACGGCGCGACCGCGAGGCCCCAGCCACTTCGAGACCGCATGGGCGTAGGCGTAACCCGCCAGGAGCGCGGCCTGAAAGAAGAGCATGCAGGCGTTCCAGACCCCTGGCGTCCCGCCAAACGCCGGCAGCAGCATCTTGCCGATCATCGGCTGGACCGCGAACAGGAGCGCAGAGGCCCCGAGCGTCGCCAGGCCGAACAGGCCGATCAACCCCTTCGTCCCCATCTGCCCTCGCCGCCGGCCGTCCAGAACATACAATAGAAACAACACCCAGAGACCATACTCAGGATAAACGCACCGCAGCGATGCGGTAAGGACCAGGATGCCCGCCAAAAAGAGCCAGCCCTCTCCCTCGCACCACCACCAGCCCGGCAGCCGCCGGGGATTCCGGTCGTTCCTGCGGTCCCAGCGCGAGGCCCTCAAGCGCAAGCCCGAGGAGGCTCCGCTCGACGACCGCAACCGCAACCATCCGGCGCTGCGGCATCGCTCGCTCCCCGAACTCTATCGCGAACTGTACCGCCTGTTGCAAGGCCGCCGCGCGGCCCTGGCGTCGGCGCTCGTGCTCCTGTCGATGGGCACCGTCCTCAAGCTGATCCCCCCCGCGGCGACCAAGGCGGCGATCGATTACGTCCTGATGGGCCGGCCGATCCCCGAGGTCGTCTCGCGGTGGTCGCCCGTGCCGATTCCGGAGTCGCCCCAGGTCCGGCTCCAGATGCTGGTGGCGGTCGTCGCCGGGGTGACGATCGTCGCCACGTTCATCGGGCTGTGGAGCCGTTGGATCGCCACCCGAACCACGAAGCGGGTTCAGATCGACGTCCGCCGCAAGGTCTACGACCACGCCATGCGCCTGCCGCTGCACCGAGTCTACGCCCTCAAGTCGGGCGGGACCGCGAGCCTCCTGCGTGAAGACGCCGGGGGCGTGGGCGAGTTGATCTTCAGCATGATCTACAACCCCTGGCGGGCCGTCGTCCAGTTCATCGGCGGGCTGCTGGTGCTGGCCTGGGTCGACTGGCGGCTGCTGGCGGGGGCCGTCGTGCTGCTGCCGGCGCTCTATGTCTCGGACCGCTTCTGGAACCGCCGGATCCGGCCGATTTACCGCGAGGTCCGCAAGAAGCGCCAGCAGATCGACGCCGAGGCCACCGAGGTCTTCGGCGGGATGCGGGTCGTTCGAGCGTTCGGCCGCCAGAAGTCGGAGTCGACCCGGTTCACGATCGCCAACCACATGATGGCCCGGCTGGAGCTGTTCGTCTGGTGGGTCTCGCGGGTCGTCGAGCTGGTGTGGGAGCTGATCGTCCCGCTGGCCTCGGTGGGCCTGCTGTATTACGGCGGCTCGCAGGTGCTGGCCGGGAAGCTCTCGCTGGGCGACATGATGATGTTCCTGGTCTACCTGACCATGCTGCTGGAACCGATGGCCGTCCTGGCGACGAGCGTCACCCAGTTCCAGAACAACCTCTCGGGCTTCGACCGCGTCCTCGACCTGCTGGCCGAGCCCCGCGAGATGGCCGACCGCCCGGGGAGCCTGCGGGTCGACAAGGGGAGCGTCGAGGGCCGGATCACCATCGAGGACGTCTCGTTCGCCTACCCGGGCTCTGACCGGCTCGTCCTCCGCGACGTCGACCTGGAGGTCGAGCCCGGCGAAACGATCGCCCTGGTGGGCCGCAGCGGGTCGGGCAAAACCACGCTCTGCAACCTGGTCGCGCGGTTCTACGACCCGACGCTCGGGTCGGTGAAGCTCGACGGCGTGCCGCTGCCGGAGTACGACGTCGAGAGCTACCGCCGCCTGCTGGGCGTGGTCGAGCAGGACGTCTTCCTCTTCGACGGTTCGATCGCCGACAACATCAGCTACGGCGACCGCTCGGCCTCGCGCGAACGGATCATCGAGGCCGCCGAGGCCGCCAACGCCGCCGAGTTCATCGAGCGGATGCCCGAAGGGTACGACACGATCATCGGCGAGCGCGGGGTCCGCCTCAGCGGCGGCCAGCGCCAGCGCCTGGCGATCGCCCGCGCCATCCTGGCCGACCCGAGGATCTTCATCCTCGACGAGGCGACCAGCAACCTCGACAGCGAGAGCGAGCGGCTCATCCAGCAGAGCCTCGCACGCCTGCTCAAGGGCCGGACGTCGTTCGTGATCGCTCACCGCCTGAGCACCATCAAGAGCGCCGACCGGATCCTGGTCCTGCAGGACGGCGTGGTCGTCGAGGCCGGCGCCCACGAGGAACTCATGGCCGCCGACGGCCCCTATCGCGACATGGTCGAGCTGCAGAGCCTCGGCGGCGAGCCCTGAGATCGATCCTCAGGGCTTCGGGACGAGCAGTGAATCCTGACGGACGGCCCAGGTCTGGGGCTTGCCGCCGTCGGGCGTGAAGGTCAGCGAGGCCTCATAGCCGTCGGGAGTCAGGGCGACCGTCGGGACGGCCTGTCCCGGCGGCGGGTCCGGAAGGCTGAGCGGGGCGAGGCGGTCGGCCCAGCGGCCGTTGTTCCGCTTGTACGCATTCTGGGCATGGTAAATCTGCATGAGTCGTCGGCGAGTCGCGTCGGCGGGGTCGTGGCGGAAGGCGACCGGCGAGCCGGGCTCGGTCGCGGAGAACTGGAGATAGCCCCACGACTCCGGCCGGTGCATGTCGACCACGCCCTGCGGCGACCACACCCAGTTGTCCTCGGGCGTTTTCGGAATCTTGCGATACTTGCCGTAGGCGATCTCGTGCCGCCACTCGACGCGCGAGAAGTTGATCCGCCACTGGTCGCCGTCGTGCGGCGGCACCGCGCGGCCGGCGTGCTCGGCGACGGCCTTCCACGGCAGGGCCAGCTCGACGGTCCACCCCTGGTCCTCGTCCGAGGGATCGTTGAGCGTCCCCTGCACGGCCACGGCCTTCTTCAAGCCCGGGATTTCCCAGGCGTTCTCGGCCTTGCCGCCGTCACGATAGGGCTTGGGCAGGAACAGGTCCCACTCAGTGTTCAGGGCGTTGATCTCGATCTCGTAGTACTTGTGGTTGTCGCCGTCGGGGTCGAGGAAGACCTCGAAGTCGTTGTCGTGGAAGATGACCGAGTCATGCTCGGTCAGCGTCCCCCAGACGTGGGGCTCGTCGAGCTTCGCGGCGATGTAGAGGTATGCGTCGTCCCAGAGCATCTTGGCCTTCGTCGGGAACCGGGGCCGAGGCTTGCGGTTCCCCTCGATGTCGACGAAGGCGTCGGTCCAGGGGGCGGCGGCCCAGGCTTCCTCGTCGAGCTTTCCGTCGACGTCGATCGGCCTCGGCGCACGATGGGCGACGTACCCCTTCGGATGCTCCGGCGAGACGGCCGCGGCCTTCGGGGTCTCCTTCGGCTGCTCCTCCTTCTTCGCTTCCGACTTGTCGTGAGGCTTGAGGATGTCGGCCAGGACGTCGGGTTTGGAGGAGTCGCGGACGAGGGTCAAGTTCTTCACGCCGTCGCGATACGTCAGGGCCAGGGGCTTGAGCGAATCCCCCTCGGTCAGCAAGAAGTCCACCTTGCCGCGCTCGACGCTGGCGACAAGGGCGTCGCGGAGGGCGTCGGGGCTGAAGAGGCGGTCGTTGATTGCGACGACCTTGCGGCCCTTCGCAAGCCCGGCCTTCTCGGCGATCGAGCCCACGACGACGTCGGTGACCACGCCCTCCGCATCGAAGCTCAGCCCCAGCGAGTGCCGGGCCGCCGCGCCCCCGGCCCCGGGACGCCGGCCGCGGAAAGGCGGAGGCGGGGTCGATCCGTATTCAATGCGGTAGCCCAGCTTGGAGACGAAGTCGACCGGCAGCGCGTCAAGGGGCTTCGAGACTCGATCCTCCAGGAGCGTCTTCCAGTCGTGGGCGACCACCCCGTCGAGCGCGGCGACGACGTCCTCGAAGGTGTAGGGGTCGACCTTCTCGGGCTTGGTCGGGCCTCCCAGGAAGGCCTTGCAGAAGTCGTCCAGCGACTTCGCGCCGGCGGTCTTCTCGCGGATCGTGGCGTCGATCTCCATCCAGAGGAGGGCGCCTTCCATGTAGTAGTCCTGGCTGCGGCGAAGGGCGTTCCAGTTGGGGCTGGGCGAGCGGAGGAACGCCGAGGCGACGGCCGTGTCGTCCAGGGGGCGCCATCCCCGGCCGGCCTGGAGAATCAGGCCGTCGATCGTGTGGGCGAGCGTCTTGCGGTAGTCCTCCAGCGAGACCAGGCCGGAGCGGACCATGACAACCTCGCCGAGGTATTCGGTCAGCCCTTCGTAGACCCACAGGAGCCGCGTGGCCATCGGCTGATGGAAGCTGGCGGTGGCCATGCCGGCGGGGCGACGGTACTTGCCGCACCAGGAGTGGACGTATTCGTGGGGGATCAGGTTGGCGATCCATCCCGTCCGGCGCTGGTCGTCGATCAGGTCGCGTTCCTTGACGCCGTTGATGCTGGACGCCAGGTGCTCCAGGCCCAGGTATCCCAGCTCATCGCTCAGGGTGGTCAGGAACTGGAACTCTTCGTAGTGGCACGAGCCGAACAGGGCGCCGGCCTCGCGGACGACCCGGCTGTACTTGGCGATCGTCTCCGGCCGCAGCTCCGTCGCCTCGGGCGACTCGGAGACCAAATTGAAGAACGCCGGCGGATATGGGCCCGTGTCGAGCTTCGTCGTCTTGAGGTGCTCGCCGCCGATGAGAGGGGAGTCGATCAGGTCGACGAGCGAGACGGGCTCGAAACGGATCAGGCCGCCTTCATTCGATTTCGTCTTCAGGGCGGTGGCGTGCTTCCAGCCGTTTGGGAGTCGTGTCGAGAGAGCGACGAGGGTCTCGGCGGCCGTCGGACCCTCGGGATAGAGGATGCAGGTCGACCAGTTGACGACGCCGATCTTGTCGTTGCCGAACGTCAGATGGCCGCTGGCCTCCACGGTCGCCTCGTTGCAGATGGTGTCCAGCGACACACGCAGCCGGTCGACGCCCTCCGGTGCCTTGCAGACGATCCGGTAGAGGTCCAGATCGTCGCGACGCCAGGGGACGACGGTCCCGTCCGGAGCGGCGATTCGAAGCCCGGCGACCGGCTCGTTGGCCCCGCACGGAGCGTGGGTGCCCGGGATCCACTTGGGATGCCAGAGCGCCAGCTCCGCCCCCGGCTTGCAGGGGACGTCGATCGTCGTCCGGACGAGCCGCCTGGGCATGTCGCGGAGGTCCACCTCCACGGTCATCGTCGGCTCGGCCCCTCGGACGGCGACGGCGGCGAAGCTCAGCGCGAACATCGCGAAGAAGACGCGACGGCAAGACTCGGTCGCGGGCATGAACGGCTCCTCGGCGGGCGGGTCGCGTCCCCGAACCCGATTGCTGCGGGGACGATCCATCCTATCGGAATCCGCGGCCGGATGAGAACCGGCATGCTCGTATATCGCCTCGTTCGATCCATCGCGTCGGCGACATAGACTTATTTCGGTGTATGCGTCGAGTCATGGATTGGCTGGACGTCGCGAGGCGAGTAGTGTGTTGAGTCGGGCGGCGCTTCCGAAGTCCAACGGTTTGGACGCGTCTCCCGTTCCCGCCTGGGAGGAGCCGTCGATGGACGATGTCGCGCGCGAGGCGTCGGGGATCGAGGACGAGGTCATGGCGGAGGGCCTCGCGACGGGTGAGGCGGATCGAAGCGAATCGCCGACGGCGTTCACGCCGGAAGAGGTGCGAGCGTCCTTCAGAGGGGCGATTCCGCACAAGGGACTGCCGGCCTCGTATCGGCTCTGGGCGTTCGTCGTCGCCTGCGTGATGGTGACGCTGCCGCTGATCTACGTCGGCATCGTGGCGGCGGCCGTTTACGCCATGTACTGGCACGCGACCCACAACTACACCGTCTTCCAGACCGTTCGGAACGGCAAGGGGGCGGTCATGGCCTACTTCGGCCCTCTGATCGTGCTGGGGACCGTCGTCTTCTTCCTGGCCAAGCCGCTGTTCGCGGGCCGCGCAAAGCCGCCTCGGAAGCGGGGCGTCACGCGAGAGGAAGAGCCTGCGCTTTATGAACTGGTCGACGGAGTCTGCAAGTCGGTCGGGGCGCCTCGGCCGGTCCGGATCGACGTCGATTGCCAGTTGAACGCCTCGGCCGGCCCGGAGAACGGGCTCTTCTCGCTCCTGCGGAAGCGGCTCGTGCTGACGATCGGCCTGCCGATGGCGGCGGTCTTCGACGCCGACCAGTTCGCCGGGGTTCTCGCCCATGAGTTCGGGCACTTCGCGCAATCGACGGGGATGAAGCTGACGTACGTGATCCGGTCGATCAACGCCTGGTTCGCCCGCGTCGTCTACGAGCGCGACGCGTGGGATCAGAGCCTGGTCGAGTTCACGAACTCGGGGAACATCTACACGCTGATCCTGGGGAACCTGGCCCGACTGCTGGTCTGGCTCTCGCGGCGGATTCTCTGGGTGCTCATGTACACAGGCCACGCGGTGAGCTGCACGATGTCGCGTCAGATGGAGTTCGACGCCGACCGCTGCGAGGCGTATCTGGCCGGCTCGCACACCTCGGCCGGGGCGACGCGGCGGCTGCGGCTCGGCGGACTGGCGAACGCCGGCGCCATGAGCGACCTATCCGAGTGCTGGAAGGAAGGTCGTCTGCCCGACGATCTGCCCCGGCTGGTCGAGGCCAACATTCCCCAGGTCCCCGAAGCGGGTCTGAAAGCCATCGACGACGCCTTGGCCCACGAGAAGACCAAGGTCTTCGACACGCACCCGGCCGACCGCGATCGGATCGCCGCCGTGCTGGCGCTGCACGCGCCGGGCGTATTCCACATCGAAGGGCCGGCGACGGCCTTCTTCCGCGACTTCGACGCGTTGTCGCGATCGGCGACGGCCGAGCACTATGAGGGTTTGCTGGGCGAAGCGGTCGATCCCGCGCGGCTCTTGCCTTACCGCGAGGTCGTCCGTCGATACGAGGATCGGGTGTCGGATTCGGAATCGATGAAACGGGTCTGCGTCGGGACCTTGAATTTCACCAGGCCCCTGCCGCTGCCCGCCGAGCCGGCGGCCGTCGACGAAGGGCCGGAAGCCGTCCGCGCCGAATTGGAGCGGCTGCGGAACGAGCAGGCGGCGGGTCGGATTGCGCGGGATGAACTGGCGACCCCGGATCAAGAAGCCTTCAACCGACGCATCCAGGCTCAGGCCGCCGCCGCGATGCTGGGTTGCGGCTACCGGATCAAGCCGGCCGACTACAACCTTCCCTCGGCGACGGCCGACGCCGCCCATGCTGTCGTCGCCGAGGTCGACCGCGCCGTCGGCGAGCGGGCGACAGGCCTCGACGAGTTCGACGCTCTGGCCGCGCGCCGGATCACCCTGGCGCTGGGCCTTCTGGAACAGGGCGATTTCGCGGCGACGATCGAGGGGGGCGAGACGCTCCGCGACGAGGCCCGCCCACTGCTGCCGCTGGCCTCCACCCTGGCGAGCCGCGTCTGGCCGCACCTGCGGTCGACCGTGGCGGCCCGAAACGTCCTGCTCACCGTTCTGGGTTGCTACCAGAAGGACGACAAGAACGCGAACCTCCACCGGGCGATCATGACGGCATCGGCCGATCTCCAGCGACAACTCGTCGAGCTTTATCAGGCGATCGGCGAGGACCTTGAGTATCCCTTCGCCCATGCCAAGGGGAAGGTCTCCCTGGCTGAGTTCGCCCTTCCCGGCGTGCCCAACCCGGACGACGTCGGCCCGCTGCTGCAGGTTTCCGAGCATGCGGCGGATCGGCTGGTGCCGCTTTATTACCGAATTCTGGGACGATTGGCGGTGATCGTCGAACGAGTGGAGACGGCCCTGGGGCTCTCACGGCTGGTCATCGAGGATCAATCCGGGCATAATCACGCCTGAGCTTGACAACGTCTCGTCGGCCCAAAGGAACCGCTATGAACGTCCGGATCGCTGCTCTCGCCCCGACACTGTCCTTTCTGATCCTTACCGCGACGACGGCTGTCGCCCAGGAGACCGCGACGGCGGAGAAGCCGTTGCGGGCGGGTATCATCGGGCTGGACACCTCGCACGTGACCGCCTTCACGAAGCTCTTGAACGACCCCAAGGCCCCGGCCGAGGTCGCTGGCGTTCGGATCGTCGCGGCCTATCCCGGCGGCAGCCAGGACATCCCCTCCAGCCACGACCGCGTTCCCGAGTACACCAAGACCCTGAAGGAAACCTACGGCGTCGAGATCGTCGACTCGATCGACGACCTGCTGGGGAAGGTCGACGTCGTTCTGCTGGAGAGCGTGGACGGTCGGCCGCACCTGAAGCAGGCCGAGCCGGTGCTGAAGGCTCGTAAGCCGCTGTTCATCGACAAGCCGGTGGCCGGCACGCTGGCCGACGCCCTGGCGATCTTCGAACTGGCGAAGCAGACCGGAACGCCGGTCTTCTCCAGCTCGTCGCTGCGTTACGGCGCCGAGACGCAGAAGGCTCGCGCGGGCGAGTTCGGCCCGGTCGCCGGCTGCGACGCTTACAGCCCGTGCGCCCTGGAAGAGCACCACCCCGACCTCTACTGGTACGGCGTCCACGGCGTGGAAACGCTCTTCACCGTCATGGGCACCGGCTGCGAGAAGGTCTCCCGGACGACCACGCCCGAGACCGACGTCGCGGTCGGCGTCTGGAAGGACGGCCGGATCGGCACGTTCCGAGGCGTCCGCGAAGGAACCCCGCACGGCTACGGGGCCACGATCTTCGGCAAGAAGAAGATCGCCCAGGCCGGCGCCTACGACGGCTACAAGCCGCTGGTCGTGGAGATCGTCAAGTTCTTCAAGACCGGCAAGGCCCCGGTCTCGCCCGAGGAGACGATCGAGATCTTCGCCTTCATGGAAGCCGCCGACGAGAGCAAGCGGCAAGACGGCCGTCCCGTGACCCTTGAGAGCGTCCTGGCCCGGGCTCGGGCCGAGGTCGCCTCCCGCGGGAAGTGACGGTGGAAGCGCCCTCGCGCGTCCGCTACGGAGTGCTGGCGTTCCTGGCCGCGATGACGTTCGTCCTCTATCTGGACCGCGTCTGCATCGGCCAGGCCGCGCCGGCGATCCAGCGCGACTTGGGGATCGACGACACACGAATGGGCCTGGTCTTCTCGGCCTTCAGCCTGGCGTACGTCCTGTTCGAAGTCCCCACCGGCCGCTGGGGCGACCGCTACGGGTCGCGCGGGGTGCTGACGCGGATCGTGGTCTGGTGGTCGGTCTTCACGGCGATGACCGGGATGGCCGGGGGCTTCGCCGCCTTGCTGGCGATCCGGTTCCTGTTCGGGGCCGGCGAGGCCGGCGCTCTTCCCAACTCCGCCCGGGTGCTCCGCTCGTGGTTCCCTGATGCGACGCGGGGCAAGGCCCAGGGGATCATCACCACGGCCATGATGCTGGGTGGGACGCTCGCCCCGGTGGTCAGCCAACGGCTGATCGACGGCCTTGGCTGGCGGTGGACCTTCGCCGTCTTCGGCCTGATCGGCGTCGCGTGGGCCGCCGCCTTCCTCGGCTGGTTCCGGGACGACCCTGAATCGCACCCAGCGACCAATGAAGCCGAGCGCCGACTCATCGCCGAGGGCCGCGCCGGCGACGCTTCCAAAACCCACGCCCCGATCCCCTGGCCCGTCGTCTTTCGCTCACCCGACGTCTGGCTGCTGGGTTGCGTGATGATCACGATGGCCGCGATCTACAACCTGTTGATCGCCTGGTATCCCAAATACCTCCAGGACGCCCGCGGCGTCTCGGCGGCCGATTCGGCGACCTACTCCAGCATCGTCCTGGGCGCGGGGGCCGTCGGCTGCCTCTTCGGCGGCTGGCTGACCGACCACCTGACCAGGGGGCCCGCCGGTCGACGCTGGGGGAGGACGATCCAGGCGGTGCTGGGGGCCTTGCTCGCGGCCGGATCGCTCGCCGCCAGCCTCTCGGTCGACTCGCCGTGGATCTCGACCCTCCTGATCGCGCTGGCCCTCTTCGGAATGCAGATCCAGGTCCCCGCCTGGTGGGCCGCCGCCACGGAGGTCAGCGGCCGACACGTCGGCGCGCTGTTCGGGCTCATGAACATGATTGGGAACGTCGGCGGGATCGTCTCGCCGGCCTTCCTCGGCTGGTACGTCGAATCCATGAAAGCGGCTGGGCGCGTCGGCCGCGAGCGCTGGGATCCGGGCTTCTGGATTTACGTCGGCGTGGCGCTCGTCGGCATGCTACTCTGGGCGGCGATCGACCCGCGACGGGTCGTCGAGCAGATCGACGAGTCGAAACCGCAGGGCGATCTGGACCTCGCCTGAACCTGCCTGCCTCACGGATCAATCAAGAGACGACGCCATGACGAGAACACGGGCCGCGCAAACGCTGCGAATCCTCATGGGCGTCTTTTTGGCCGCGGCCGTCGCCGAAGCTCGCGCGGAGGCCACGCGGCCGAATTTCCTGGTCATCATCACGGACGACCAGAAATCGGACGTCGTCGGTCTGGAGCAGCGCGAGCAGGGGACCTCAGCGCGATTCCCCTGGCTCCGGACTCCGAACATGGACCGGATCGCCGCTGAGGGCGTCCGCTTCAAGAACGCGTTCGTGACGCTCTCGCTCTGCGCCCCGTCGCGGGCGGCGATCATGTCGGGTCGCTACAACCACGTCAACGGCGTCGTCGACAACAAGACGCCGTTCCCGGACCTCCCCGACAGCCTGCAACGGAGCCTGCAAACGGCGGGCTATTCCACGGCGTACTTCGGCAAGTGGCACATGGGCCGGCAGTCCGGCAAGCGACCGGGGTTCGACCGCTCGGTCAGCTACATCGGCCAGGGCGTGTTCATGGACTGCCCCGTCGAGATCGACGGCGTCGCCACCCCGACGAAAGGCTGGGTCGACGACGTCGTCACCGACTACGCGCTTGAGCACCTGGACCAACGGCCCCAGGACAAGCCGTTCCTGATGATCATCGGCTACAAGTCGGCCCACGGTCCGCGAACACCTCCCGAACGACACCGTGAGACGTACGCCGGCCAGCCCGTCGGCCCCGTCCACGACGAGGGCGTGCCCGCCCCCTACGCCGCGACCTTCCGCCGCGCCGACGCGAACGCCGGGGACGACGTCCAGCCCAAGGCCGCAACCAAGAAAGCCGCGACCAAGAAGGCGGCCGCTCCGAAGGCTGCAACCAAGAAGGCTGCTGGCGGGGCAGGCCAGGGGGAGGGCCCGCTTGCGTACCTGCGGACGCTCCAGGGCGTGGACGACAACGTCGGCCGGCTGCTCAAAGCGCTCGACGACAAGAAGCTGGCCGACGACACGATGGTCGTCTTCATGAGCGACAATGGCTATTACCTGGGCGAGCACCACCTCGGCGACAAACGATCGGCCTACGACGAGTCGCTGCGGATCCCGTTCTACGTCCGCTGGCCCGGTTTCGGAGCCTCCCGACGGGGGGCGGTCGTTGACCAGATGATCCTCAACATCGACCTCGCCCCGACGATCCTGGACCTCGCCGGCGCCCCGATCCCCGCCGCGATGCAGGGCCGAAGCTGGCGAGCGCTGGCCGAAGGTCGCGAACCCAAAGAGCCCTGGCGCAAGGCGTTCTTCTACGAGTATTACTACGAAAGCCCCTACGCCATCCCGACGGTCTTCGCCCTCCGGACTGACACGGCCAAGCTCATCGTCTACCCCGGCCACCCCGACTGGGAAGAGCTGTTCGACCTGACCGCCGACCCTCGCGAAACCCGCAACCTGATCCACGACGAGTCCGCTCGCGCCCTCCGCGACGACCTCCGCCGCCAGTTCGACGCCCAGGCCCAGGCCCTCGGCGCCCGCATCCCGGCCGGCGACAAGGACGGACCCAAGCCGTGAACGGGCTCTGCGAATCAGGTCCATACCGGCCTTCCCCCCTCGCGGGGGAAGGTGGCCGAAGGCCGGATGAGGGGGGATCGGCTCTGCGTTCAAGCCGGCCGGACGGATGCGAATCCGACGGCGGTCGTCCCCCCCTCATCTGATCGCTTCGCGATCTGT
>NZ_JAALCR010000028.1 GCF_011065895.1 Paludisphaera rhizosphaerae
GGCGATCTTTTATCCGATGGCGATCGGGCACCCACAAGGGGTGCCCCTACGACGGTAGGACCGACGTCGGTCGGGTGCCAATCCTCAATGTTCGGCGCGGGGCGCAATCCAAACGGTCGGCACTCGAGAATCCTCGACCTCAAACCTCCCCCGACTCCAACCGTCCGGTCGTCTCCAACTCCTGCGCCTCGCGGGCCAGGTTGGCGAGGGCTTCGGCCTGGCGGGGAGCGTAGGCTTCGGTGAGGAAGATTCGGCCGCGGGCGAGCATGTGGCGGAGGAACTTCTCGACGCGGCCTTTGCGGTAGACGTCCTCGCCGAAGATGGGGGCGTATTCGCGCAGGACGCCCTCGGCGTAGCGGGCGTATTCGGGCCAGGGGGCGGCGAGGATGGAGAGGTCGACGTCGAGGAAGAGGTCGACGTCGGGGTCGCCCGTCGCGGAGTGGCCGCAGGTCGCCAGGATCATCGCCTCGGCCCGCTCCAGGAGGGAGGCCGAGACGGATCCGGCAAGCAGGTCGTGGAGCGCGGAGGCGCTGCGGGCCTCGTTGTCGCGGCGGGAGGGTTCGTATACGGCGTCATGGAAGAAGACGGCCAGTTCGACGGCGTCGCGGTTCTGGAACAGAGATCCGTGGGCCTCGACCTCGTCGAGCATCCGCGCGACGTGATCGAGGCCGTGGTAGTATCGGCCCTCAGCCGTGTACTGGTCGACGAGGTAGTCCGCGATCAGCGCGGTGCGATCGTCGTCCAGGCCCAGGCGGCGGGCCAGGAGGATCCACGCACGACGTGATCGGTCGGCGGCGGTCATTCCTCTTCCTGCTGTTCCTGTTTCCGCAGCATGGCCAGGACGCCGGCGTCTTCCAGCGTCGAGGTGTCGCCCGTGCTCTCAACCCCGGCGGCGATGTCGCGGAGAAGCCTCCGCATGATCTTGCCGCTGCGGGTCTTGGGCAGGGACTCGCTGAAGTGGATGTCGTCCGGGCGGGCGAGGGCCCCGATCTCCTTGGCGACGTGGGCCTTCAACTCCGCCTTGAGCTTGTCCGTGGGCGTCTGGTTGAGTTCCAGCGTGACGAAGCAGGCGATCCCCTGGCCCTTGATCTCGTCGGGCTTGCCGACGACGGCGGCCTCGGCCACCGCCGGGTGGCTCACCAGGGCGCTCTCGATTTCCATCGTGGAGAGCCGGTGGCCGGCGACGTTCAGGACGTCGTCGACGCGACCCATGATCCAGTAGTTGCCGTGCTCGTCGCGGCGGGCGCCGTCGCCGGTGAAGTACACGCCCGGCACGTCGCTCCAGTACTGGTTCTTGTAGCGCTGATCGTCGCCGTAAATGGTCCGGAGCATCGACGGCCAGGGCTTGGTGATGACCAGGAAGCCCCCTTCGTTGACGCCCACGGGCGTGCCGTCCTTGGTGACGATCTCCGGGACGATGCCGGGGAGCGGGCGGGTCGCCGAGCCGGGGATGGTGGGCGTCGCGCCGGGGAGCGGGGCGATCATGATCGCCCCGGTCTCGGTTTGCCACCAGGTGTCGACGATCGGGCAGCGGCCGCCGCCGATGACCTCGTGGTACCACATCCAGGCCTCGGGGTTGATCGGCTCGCCGACCGAACCCAGCAGGCGGAGGCTCGTCAGGTCGTGCTTCCTGGGGTGCTGCTCGCCCCACTTCATGAAGGCGCGGATGGCGGTGGGGGCGGTGTAGAGGATCGTGACCTTGTAATCCTCGATGATCTTCCAGAACCGGGCCTCGTCGGGCCAGTTCGGGGCGCCCTCGAACATCACGCACGTCGTCCCGTTGGCGAGCGGGCCGTACGTCAGGTACGAGTGGCCGGTGATCCAGCCCACGTCCGCCGTGCACCAGTAGGTGTCGTCGGGCTTCAGGTCGAAGACCCACTTGGTCGTGGCCGCCGCCTGGAGCATGTAGCCGCCGGTCGTGTGCAGGATTCCCTTCGGCTTGCCCGTCGACCCCGAGGTGTAGAGGATGAACAGCGGGTGCTCGCTGTCGAGTTCCTCCGGCGGACAGTCGGAGGAGGCGTTCGCCTCAAGCTCGTGCCACCAGTGGTCGCGGCCGGCCGTCCAGGCGACCTCGTGGCCGGTTCGCTTGGTGACCACGACCGCGGTGAGGGTCGGGCACTCGGCGGCGGCGCCGTCGGCGTTCTCCTTCAGCGGCACGATCTTCCCGCGCCGCCAGCCGCCGTCGGCCGTGACGAGCACCTTGGCCTTGCAGTCCTGGATCCGGCCCGCGAGAGCCTCCGAGCTGAACCCGCCGAAAACGACCGTGTGCGGAGCCCCGATCCGGGCGCAGGCGAGGGCCGCGATCACCAACTCGGGGATCATCGGCAGATAGAGCGCGACGACGTCCCCCTTCTTGACGCCCAGGCCCTTGAGCACGTTGGCGAACTTGCTCACCTCGCGCTGGAGATCCTGATAGCGGAGGACCCGGCGGTCGCCCGGCTCGCCTTCGAAGATGAGGGCGGCCTTGTTCTTGTCCGGCCCCTCGCAATGGCGGTCGACGCAGTTGTACGAGGCGTTGAGCTTGCCGCCGACGAACCACTTGGCGAACGGCGCATCCCAGTCGAGGACGCGGTCCCACGTCTTGAACCAGTGGAGGGACTTCGCCTGCTCGGCCCAGAAGCCTTCGGGATCGTCCTTGGCCTTGTTCCAGAGGGCCTGATACTCGTCGAGGCTCTTGATCCCGGCGGTCTTGGCGAACTCCGCGGGGGGCGGGAAAACGCGGGTCTCTTGCAGGACGCTCTTGATGGCTCCGCCGCCGCTGGGATTCTCGGGGGGCATGCTCGCTCGCTCCAGGATCGCTCGACCGGGGAAAGGGGTGATTCGGATCTTAAACCCCTCCCCGGCGCGAGTCAATCAGCCCGAAGCTCAAGCTATCGCGGCTTCTGCGGTCGCCTTCAGGAGAATCGCCATTTCCAGCCGCTGAAGTCGGCGAGCCGCCCGCTCGTCGTCGGTCCCCGGACGGGAGCGGGTGCAAACATCGATCATGGCGAACGGATCCCACGAACCGCCCGCGACGACCCGGCGCGTCCCCTCGGTCAGCAGGGGTTCGGCCGATTCGGCGAGCGTCGGGAAGAGGGGGTGTCGGCCGACGCGGCGGAACCAGTACGAGGCGTTGCCGGCGTCGGGCTCGCGGCGATGAGCGACGCCATGCCAGTAGGCGGAGAACCGGCGCTCGCCCAGGTCCTCGGCCTCCTGCGCGGCCTCGTGACTGGCGTCCCAGGCGTTGAGGATCTGGAGCAGGCCGGCCGAAAGCGCCAGCCGGGTCGGGCGCGAAGCCTTCGGGAAGAGCCCGGCGAGGGCGGGCTCGGAGACGGCGGCGACCAGCTTCGGACGCTCGGGACGCGCCTGAACCAGCTTCGGGCCGAGCGATTCGTCGTCGCCGAGAGCCTCAAGGGCGACGGCCGCAACGAAGTCGAGCGGCCGGCCCGCGAAGACGTCGGCGGGGGCCTCTCCGGCCTCCAGCCGCTGGAGAACGCTCATCCCCGCCTCCGCTCAGATCAGAAGAAGAGGTAGTCCTTGAGCAGCCGGTAGACGTCCTGGTAGGTCGCGAAGACCATCAGGCAGAGGACCAGCAAAAGCCCCACGTACGTCCCGGCGATCACGGCCGATTCGGGCAGGGGACGGCCTCGGATCTTCTCGGCGATCAGGAAGATCATCTGGCCGCCGTCCAGAGGCGGGATCGGCAGGAAATTCAGGACGGCCAGGTTGATGCTGATCAGCCCGAGGAAGTTGAGCAAGTCGGTCAGGCTGGACTTCGCCGCGGAGTTGGCCATCCGGAAGATGCCGATCGGCCCGGCCGTCTGGTTCATGCTGACGCGGCCCGTCGAGAGGCTGCGGATCGTCGCGTAAACCAGGGCGATGTTCTCGACCGTCTCGTTCACGCCCTTCTTGACGGCGTCCACGAAGCCGAGCGGCGGCATCGTGCGGAAGGCGGGGAAGAACTCCAGGCCGCGGTTGGGGTTGAACCAGTCGGCCACGACCTCGGGCTGAACGGGAACCGGTTCGTCGCGGCCGTGAACCTTCAGGTTCAGGGTCTGGATCGGCAGCTCCTGGAGCAGTCCGAAGACGAACGGCCAGGCGGCCGTCTTGTCGTCGAGCTTGAGCGTCTGCTCGCGGGTCCCCGAGGTGGGCTCCATCGCGGAGCCGCCGTCGCGGCGAGGGCGAGGTTTGGTCGCGGGGATGACCACGGCGTCGATGACGTCGCCGGCCTTCAACCCGGCCTTGGCGGCGGGCGAATCCGCGACGACCCCCTGAACGACGGGCTTGATCGGGAAGGCGATCCCCAGGCCGGGGATCTGGATATCCTCGGACGGAGAGACCCGCCAGAAGGAGTCGCCCAAAGGCGAGTCGTTCGGGGTGACCGTCAGCGATATGGTTTCCGTCGCTGCTCCCTCGCCGCGCTGGACTTCAACGGTCATGGGCGAGCCGGCGTGGTCGAAGCAGGCCAGGGGCAGCCGCATCGGGTCGACGTCGTCGCGGCCGTCGACTTTGACGATCCGATCGCCCACGCGGAAGCCGGCGGCCTCGGCCGGCGAACCCTTGGCGATCGACCGGATCGGCTCGAATGCGAACTTCAGGCCCAGATCGACGAAGTGGTTGGGGGGGAGCGTCGCCTTGACCTCGACGCCGCCAGGGACGGCCTTGCCGCCGGCCGTCCGGGGCTCGAAGGTCACTTCCAACGGCTTGTCGCGGTTCCGCGTCGACGCCTGCACGAACGCTTCGTGGTTGGCCATGGGGACGAGCGGTTCGCCGGCCGGCGCGGCGGCTTTCACCGCCAGGGCGTCCAGGGGCTTGGACTGGGCCGGCCAGGGGAGCTTCGCCGCCTCGGGCGTCCCGGCCAGGGGCTGGTAGTCGCCGACTTCCAGCGACGAGCCGTACACGACGCCGATCGTCGGCTTGTCGGCGTTGGCGTCGCGACGGGGGGTGATCGTCAGGTTGATCGGGGCGGAAGCGCCAGGGCGTTCGACCTGAAAGTCGACGATCTGGCCTTCTCTGCTAAGGCTCACCGTCTTCATCAGGTCCTGAAAACCGACGTCGCGGCGGCCGTCGATGGCGATGATCTCGTCGCCGGCGCGGAGGCCGGCCTCGAACGCCGGCGAGCCTGACAGAACCGCCCCCACCCGCGCCGCCATCTCCTCGCGAGGCTGGCCGAAGACGTAGGCGAAGCAGACCATCGCCAGCAGGATGTTCATGATCACCCCCGCGGAGATGATCGCCATCCGGGCGCCGACCGGCTTGTTGTTGAACGCGCGGGGGTCGCTGGCGGCCTCGGCGTCAGGCGGCCCTTCGCCGACCTCGCCCCCTTCGCCGAGCATCTTGACGAAGCCGCCCAGCGGGATCGCGGCGATGACGTATTCGGTCTCTCCCCGCTTGAAGCCGAACAGGGTCTTGCCGAAGCCGATGGAGAACTTCTCGACCTTAACGCCGTTCCACTTGGCCAGCAGGAAGTGGCCGAGTTCATGAATGAAGATCACGAACCCGAGCCCGAGCACGACCTTCGCGATGTTCCAGAGCTGCATCAGGGCTTCCAACGTTGCACCTCCAGGCGAGCCGCGGCATCGACCTTCCACAGGCGGTCGAGCGTCGGGCAGGGGTCGTATTCGTGATCGTCGAGCGCGGCGCGGCAGGCCGCGGGGATGTCCAGGAAACCGATCTCGCCGCCGAGGAACCGTCCCACGGCGACCTCGTTGGCGGCGTTCAGGGCGGCCCCGGCGGTGCCGCCCTTCCGCATAACCTCGTAGGCCAGGTCGAGCGCCGGGAAGGTCTCCCGGTCGGGGGGCTCGAAGTGCAGGGCCGAGGGCTTCGTGAGGTCGAGCCGCGGGCCAGGGCAGGGGTGGCGGTCGGGGTAGGTGAGGGCGTACTGGATCGGCAGCCGCATGTCGGGCGGCGAGAGCTGGGCGACCACGCTGCCGTCGACGAACTCGACCATCGAGTGGATCGTGCTCTCGGGGTGGATGACGACCTCGATCTGCTCCGGCGCGAGGTCGAACAGCCAGCGGGCCTCGATCACCTCGAGCGCCTTGTTCATCAGCGTGGCCGAGTCGATCGTGATCTTGGGGCCCATGCTCCAGGTCGGATGCTTCAGGGCCATCTCGGGCGTGACGTCTTGCAGCTCGCGGCGGGTCTTGCCTCGGAAGGGGCCGCCGGACGAGGTCAGGATGACGCGCTTGACCTCGCGAGGCCCGCCCGACTTGAGGGCCTGGAAGATGGCCGAGTGTTCGCTGTCGACGGGGAGGAGGTCGGCACCTCGCTTCCGGGCCAGGTCCATGACCAGCGGGCCGGCGACGACGAGCGTCTCCTTGTTCGCCAGGGCCACCGTCTTGCCGGCCTCAAGCGCCGCCCAGGCTCCTTCCAGCCCGGCGGCGCCGACGATGGCGTCGAGCACGCGGTCGGTCTCGGGATCCTGGACCATCCGGATGACGCCGTCGCGTCCCGAGAGGACCTCGACGCCGGTGCCTCGCAGGGCCTCGCGAGCCTCCGCGACGGCCCCATCGCCGCCGACCGCGACGAATCGCGGGGCCGTCGAGCGGGCCTGATCGGCGAGCCGCTTCCAGTTCGTGTGCGCGCTGAGTCCGTGCGCCCGGAGCCTCGCCGGCCCGTCCGCCCCGATCACGTCGAGGGCGCTGCGCCCGATCGACCCCGTCGAGCCCAGGACCACGACGCGCGTGGTGGCTTCCCCTCGCTCCATCTCGGCTCCCGTATCTCAGGCCGCATCGCGGATCCCGGCCTCGCGACCCAAGTCTCGCCGCGTTCGACCTTTGGGCGAACACGCCCGCACGGCGGATCATTCCCTCCTAGCACTATAAATCCTCCCCCGCGCCCCGACAAGTCCGCCCGCCGGGCGGTTGCCAACCCAATGCCGGCCGCGACCGATCACTTGCCGCCGACGACCGATCAGACAGGACCAGCGTGGCACCGACTCCTCACCGGGGAGGTTCCGGGCCGGAAATGATTGATATTGAGAGGTGGAAGAGCAGTCCGCCCTCGACGGCTGCCGCCACCACTCGGCCGGAGGATCAGGCCCCGTGCCCCGGGATCATCTCATCGTCGAGCACTTGCCATCCGTGGATGTATCTTCCATTCGGCCGCGAGACGCCTGCTGGAGTGGAAACAAGCTTTTCCAAATTCCCTGAACGGCGGCGAAATCCAGACGTGCTGCCGTTTCAGCTCCTCCCTGCCCCTCGTCTTCCCTCACCTCCCGGACATTTACGGATTTATAAGCAAATCAAAATATAGCGGCGTTTCTTTAACTCGCTTTAAAAAGCCATGAAAGTTTCCGGACACGTCGACGGCGGGCGCGGCTGGCACGGGCGAGTCGGTTTGCAGAACACGCCCATTGGCTTTTTTCAGGAGAGCCTGCTTAATTTCAGGGAGCGGATGGTTCCAGTCAGGTTTGGGCTTCCGGCGAGCCCATGCTTCGACGGCCGTGATCATGGCGACGAATTCGGCCTCGTGCTTGCCCCGCGCCATGATGGCGAGGCCCGCCTCATGGGAGCCGACCTTGCCTTTCAGCGTTGCGTTGTGACTGCCGTGATGGCCGACCTTATAGAGAACGGTGCGCCCCAGCAGGTCCTCCGCCGTGACCTCGGCACCGTCATCCTCGAACTTGCCGTCGGACCAGGATCTCCAGTTGCCGGCCTGCGCATCGCCGACGAACAGCAACACTTTGCCGCCCTTCGAGAGCTCGAACGCGAGGACAAGGCTCGCATTGTTGGTGGCATTATTCATTGCGAGGGCCAACGCGCCCGCGTCAGCGGCGTCGTCAGCGGTCATGCGGCGCCAGCCGGCGTTGGACGGTATCTCCTGGCCGTCGCCCGCTTCCGAGGCGAAAGCCCCCGCTTCGCCGTAGAAGTCGCTGAAGAACCATCCGGACTTAACGTCGGCGAAAGCTTGCTCGAGCGGAATCACATAGCGCCGCGAGAACGGCGAGGCTTTCGGCAGGTCCGCCCCCCCGCCGCCGACGGCGTTCAATGCGTGGCCACCGAAGGTCTCGTCCCCGACCGGATCGAGGTCGTCGATCTTGTCGATGTCGCGCGGAGGCCCCAGCGAGAAGACGCGAGCGCTCTTGGCGCCGGGCACCGCGAGTACTTTCTGGTGCGGATAGAGATACTCCGTCTTTCCCGCCGCACACTCGCTGAGGAACTTCATTGCCCGCTTGTTTGCTGATTTTGCGGGGTCCTTCCCTGTGGCGGCGAGGTGTTCGGCACCGTTGAAATCACAGGGCTCCTCGCCAAGCTCGAACTCGAGGAAACAATCCAGGTCCTCGGCCGCTTCGGACTTGCCGAGGCCCATGAGGCTGGCTCGGGCGTCGATGAGCCCGAGCAGCCTGTCCCTGAACTTCTTGCGCAGCTGGTTGGCGACCTCGTCTTTGGGATTCTCGGTCCAGGCGAACCAGACCTTCCCGACTTCGAGGCCTGGGAAGTTGTCAGGGGTCAGGCCGTTGAGGTGGTCCTGGTGCTCGTGGGTCGCGACGGCGACGTCGACGAAACCGCCGGTGGTCGCGATGATGTGCGCGCCAATGTCCTTCGCCTTCGTGGGCTGGCCGAGCATGTCGGGCGATTTGGGCTTGTAGCCGCAGTCGATCAGCACGTAGGCCGGCTTCCCAGGACTTTCGCCATCGAACGCCACCAGGAAGCAATCGCCGTGGCCGATGCGGTACATGCGGATCGCGGCACCGCCGGGCGGCGGTATCAGGGCCTCGGGGGGCGAGGCGAGCGTATCGGGCTTGGAGCTGGATTTCACGGTTTTCTTGCCGGCCTTCTTCTTGGCCATGGTCACGCTCCGCCGTGGGAATGGAGGAATGCGAAGGGCTCGGCATCCGGCCTGAAGCGTTTCGAGGCAGGCGCGAAGGCGTTGAGCGGGGCCAGCCCTTCCAGTAGGTAACTCCGCATGCGGTCGAACTCGCTCTCGTCAGCTACCGTGGCGGGCGTTCGAATGACCCGGCGGATCTGCATCTCCTGAGGGTCGATCAGCAGCGTACAGCCGGCGCGGTATTTGAAGTCGCAAGCTGAGTCTTTCTCTGATTTCGGGGTGGAGTCCCTTTCGTTCTGGATTTCCTTGTCGAAATAGCCGTCGCGGCTTTGCGTCAGGACGACGACCATGTGCGGCTCCGGCCATCCCAGAGCCCCCTGCTTCAGGGCGGTGCGCACCGAGTGCACTTCGATCCTCGCCCGGCCGTTCCTGGAGGAGATCGTCAACGGAAGGCCGGCAACGTCGACGACCAGACCGAGCGCGAGCGACAGCCATGCCAGGTCCTCGTCCATCAGCCAGCCGTGGAACATCGCCGCCTGCTTCTCGGCGTCCAGCCAGATGTCGAAGCGGGGCATCGACAATCTGGCCGGCGTCAGCACGTCGCCGGACCGGGCCGATGGATACGGCTCCGGTTTACCACGCCTCGTCTTGTGGGCGTAGTTCTCGTCCGACGACGCGGGAGCCGATTCCCTGAACAGTTTGGTCAGCGCCCGATGGCTGCGTTGCCTCGCCATTTCGACGTCGCCGCCGAATGCGCCAGGCTTGTAGGAAGCCTGCTTCTCCTCGTAACCGACGGGTGCCTGCTCGATCCTCACTTGCTCTTTGATCACGTCCTGTTCTCTCGGCCAAAGCAGGCTGTCCTCCGCCATGGAGCGCGCCCCACGAGGGGATATCCCCCATTCGCGAAAGCTCTCGATAAACGCCAGGCGCCAATTCTGGCGATCGATCGGATTTATGTCGTAGTCGGCCGTGACGACCGCACGCAGGTAGGCACCGAACGTAATCCCGACCGGCGGGCAGTAGTCGATGGCGCGTATGCACATCTGGAGCGCGCGATCGGCGGCTCGCTGCGCCTCCTCGGCGAGGCGGTTGACGAGATCGGGATGGATGTCGCCGTCGCGGAGGACGCCAGTGCCCTCGGTGGCGATCCGGAAGAGGTCGCTGGTACGCGACCGGTACACCTTCGAGAAGGCACCGAAGACCGCCGCCACAAGAATCGCCCCGCGGGCATGCGGTTCGGCCGTCGACCCGAGCTTGGTCGGCTCTGGCCTCATCGGCGTCCATTCACCGTTTTTCATCTCGCCGAGGTAGCTGCGCAACGCGTCGCCGCGCCCCGAGGCCAGCGCGAACTGCTGTGCGAGCTGTCCAAGCACGCTCTGGCGGGCGAGGTCGCCGCGGGTGCGCGCGATCTGGTCGCGCAGCACTCCCGGATACGAGAAGTGCTGGAACAGCGCGACGATGTCGGCGAAGGCCTCGTGGAACGCCAGGACGTCCTCATTGACTGGGTCGTTGAAGCGAGGGTGCACGCCGTCGAGGAGCGCGTGCGTCGTCTCGTGGG
The DNA here is from genome assembly GCF_011065895.1 of Paludisphaera rhizosphaerae. Lineage (NCBI taxonomy): Bacteria > Pseudomonadati > Planctomycetota > Planctomycetia > Isosphaerales > Isosphaeraceae > Paludisphaera > Paludisphaera rhizosphaerae. Next base: position 10,310 of record NZ_JAALCR010000028.1, read on the forward strand.
CGATGATGTCGTGGGACAGGCAGCCGAACACGGTCGTCCCCGGCGTATTCCTTCCGTCGTTCGCGGTGGAAGAGAAGTACCCGAAGAGCAGGGCCTTCTTGGGCGGGCTGTAGAACGCGTTCTGCTGCCGCAAGGCGTGCGGGTAGATCCGCAGCCGCGGGACGTAGTTCTCGACGAAGCGATCGCCCTCCTTTCGGCGGTGTGTCGACCAGAGCGCTTTCCGTCCTAGGGCACGTTCGAAGTGCTCGATCGTCTTCATAGCGACGGCGTAGCACATCTGCTGATGAAAACGAGGGTCGGATTCCGACGGCTGAAGACCGTCGGTCGCGAGCAGTGCGGGCTCGTTCAGGTCGACCGGCGGATAAGCGGCGTTGCTGGCGGGATCGACGTCGACGACCTCGATGTACTCGCCGACTGGGCCCGGCCTGAGGCCATCTTCCCACGGGACTTCGATCGTGATGCCGCTCACGCCGGCCAGCTCATAGCGGGCGGCGAGCGCCGGATCGAAGGAGAAGATCCGTAGACGGCGTACGGCGGGACGCGGATAGTCCTCAGCTGTCACAGTTCGCCCCTTTCGTCGAGCTGTCAGCGACAGATAATCGTGTCTTTCGACGTGATTTCCCGGATGAGCATCGACCTCGTTGTCCTCGCTCCCGCTCTCTAGAGGCCCGGTCCTAACTGACCGAATTCTCGCGCCCGACGTGAATCGACGGGATCGGAGCGCCCGGCGAGCCATACGGGTGAACCGACGTCTGGCGGCCCAGTTCGACTCGTGCTCCGGCGTTCCCCCTCACTTCAGGCCATCCCGACGCTCATCGGCCGCGCCTGCCGACTTCTCTGCTTACGCCTCACGGCCGAACTCCTCGCGGGTACGGGAATTTCGGAGTTGGGGGAGTGCCTTGCGGCGGCCAATGCCGCCGGATCGCAGCGTCGCATACCGCGTAGCCCCAATTGATGAGGCGTTCCTGCAGCTCCTCTGTAAGCTTGGCCAGCCGGGTGGGCACCTCAGCCAGTTCGAGAGTATGCGTGTGCAGACAGTCCGCGTTGAGGGCGCTGTCGAGTCCATAGTCGGCGATGTCGGTCCGGATGCCCCAATACGCACCCCTTCTCGACGTATGCGGATTGCCGGAGGCGTCCCGGTAGGCAGCGATCAGTGCGCGCTTGCGCAGACTGCGCACTTGGTTGTCATTGATGTTCAGCATCCTGTAGGAATGGCGGGCCCAGTCGCCGCTCGGCACCTCTTCGGCCGCGATCTTCGCCCCCGCGTCGCTGACCAGAACCGTGTCGAGGCGCTTGAACACCGTCTCGAGTCCAAGGTTGTCGTAGCCTCCGCCGTCGCTCAGAACCACGCTCGTCGTGAACGGGGGCCGCCGCAAGTCGGCGATAGTATCGGGCTCGAAGTTCAGGCCGGAGGTATCCAGCGTGACCGGCGAGAGAAACGGCGGGAAGGCGGATGAGGCGGTAACCGCCAGAGCCAGCGCTGTGGGCGGGTTCTTCGTGATCCCGACGCGGTAATCACCCATGAAGGACCTGGAGAACCGCCAAAGTGCGCCGGTTTGGACGTTGGTGGCGTTGAGGACGAAACTCGGCGCCGGCGGGCCAGGGAGGTCCTGCAAAGTCGCGTCCCCGTAGAGTTGCTCTCGATAGGCCGAGTGAATTTGGTCGGCGATACTGCTGAATGGGTTGAGCAGCCCTCCGAGCACGGACCCGGCGTCGATCGTGCGGCGGGCCAGCCCCCGGATCGGCTCGACCACAAGCTTCCCGAAGTTCCGTGCCACGCCATCGCCGTCGAACCCCAGGTCATTCCACGCCAATGCCAGGGTCGCCGCGGTGATCGAACCGCCGGAAACACTCGAGACTCGCTTAAGCGCGGGGAGCAGGCCGAATTCGTTGAGGCGCGACAGGGCCCCGACGTGAAACAGCATCGCCCTATAGCCTCCGCCGGACAAACACAGTCCGGGTCCCGACTCCGGCGCGCGATCGGCCTCATCACTCTCACCAGGCTCTAGCAGGTCCTGGCTAGAATCGCTCAGCGGGCTTACAGCTTCTTGCATCGAAGCACCTCGTTCGCGTTGGCCTTGTCAGATGCGCTTCAAAATAACACAAAAACCACACCAAAAACAAGACCGCCGACACGCAAAATGAAATCCCCCGGCTCTTTTGTGGTCCACAGCTAACTTACAGGCCCCCGCAATATGTCCCTTAGGAGCCGGCCACGATGAGTGCGCCGCCGACGCCTCGCCGAGGAAAACCGCACCTAAAGCAATGACTTCCGGGAGACCTCCCCCTGACGACTCCCCGTCAGGCCCCCCGAATGACGTAAAGCCATAGGGAGGCCCCGTCAAACCCTCCCGTCAGATCCCAGGGATCTCCTCGTCAGATCCCTGCATCTATAGTGCAGCAACTCTGGGGGCTGCCAGGGCCGCCAAGCCATTGACTCCCGACGCGCGGCGTGGTCAGGTGAGGGGCAGCATTAACCCACCTGAAAACGCGCATCCTTCCAGGCTGAGAGATGCGCGCGGTTTTGCGTCGGGCGCCGGCCCCGGTCTCTCCTGGTTTTCTTCGCTGGGGCGATCTCTCGACGGCAAGAGGTGCCTTCGACGGAGGAGCCAGACGCATGAGGACGAACACCGCACGGCTGGTGATGTTGCCGGCCCTGGTCCTGGTTTGCGTTGGGATGGGCGGGCCGTCGATCGCCGCCGAGAGGGTCTCGAATCGCCCGGCCAATCCGGACGAGTGGGGTTATCGGCCGGGCGACGGCGCCGTGGTTCGGATGAATCCGCCCTCGCTCAACTGGGTCCACGAGACCCAGGCCAAAACCTACACCGTGCAGTGGAGCCGTCGTGACGACTTCGGCGACGCCGTCACCATCAAGGACGTCCCCTGGCCGACATATACTCATCACGAGACTCTAACGCCGGGCAACTACGTCTGGCGCTATCGGTTCCAGACTCAAAAAGGGGAGGACTCAGACTGGAGCCTCACCCGGCGATTCATCGTGCCGGCCGACGCCGTGGCCTTCCCCATGCCGTCGAAAGCCCAGCGGGCCGAGCGCATTCCCAAGGGGCACCCCCGGCTCTTCCTCCGTCCCGAAGACCTACCGCGCATCCGAAAGGCCGCAGAGGGAACGCAGGCCGAGGCATTCCGTCGCCTGACACGCGAGGCCGATGCGCTGATCAAGGCCGGGCCGACGCCCGAGCCCGAACATCTGGGATCGGCCCGCGACAAGGACAACGCCGAGATGGTCAAGTACTGGTGGCCCAACCGCGTACAGACCGAGAAGGCGTGTAAGGAAGCGGAAACCCTGGCCTTCGTCGGCCTGATCACCGGTGAGCCGAGGTACAAGCAGGCCGCCCGGCGTTGGATCCTGCACCTGGCCTCCTACAACCCCGACGGCCCGACGAACTTCGCCCTCAACTGCGAGGCCGCCAAGCCAATGCTCCATCGGCTGCCCCGAGCCTATGACTGGGCGTTCGACGCACTGTCGGAGGAAGATCGGCAGGTCGTTCGCAAGGCCATGATTCGGCGGATCTATGACGCCTGGGTCAGCGGCGAAGTCCAGCGCGGGGTCGGTCATCTGAACCGCCCGTACAATAGCCACGGCAACCGAGTCTGGCACAAGATCGGCGAGGCGGGCATCGCCTTCTTCGGCGAGGTTCCGGAAGCCGACGTCTGGCTCGACTACGCCCTGAACAAGTTCTACGGAGCCTACCCCGTCTGGTCCGACGACGACGGCGGCTGGCACGAAGGCGTCGCCTACTGGGCGGGCTACATGACCAAGGTCGTCTGGTGGCTCCAGGCCGCCGACTCGGCGCTTGGGATCGACGGTCTGAAAAAGCCCTTCTTCGCCCAGGTCGGCGACTTCCCGCTCTACGTCGCACCGCCGGGATCGCCCAACATGGGTTTCGGCGACCTGTCCAGCGGAAAGCCGGGATCGTCCTGGGGAGGCTTCCTCGGTTACTTCATCCGGGCCTCGGCCGGACGCCCCGAAGCCGGCCGCGACGGTTACTGGCGGTGGTGGGCCGAGCAATGGGGGATGAAGGACGAGTCGGGCGTGCTGGGATTCCTCTACGACGCGAACCTGCCCCCGAAGCCGGCCGCCAAGCCCCCCAAGGACCTGCCGTCCTCGAAGGTCTTCCACGGCATCGGCGTCGCCAGCCTGCACACGAACCTGCTCGACAGCCGCCGCGACGTTCACTTCCTGTTCAAGTCGAGCCCCTTCGGATCGCAGAGCCACGGCCACAACCCGCAGAACATCTTCCAGCTCAACGCCTACGGCGAAGCGCTCCTGACCACGTGCGTCTACCGGGACCTCCACGGCAGTAAGTTCCATTACGGTTGGGCTCACTCGACCGTCGCGCACAACGCCGTGCTCGTCGACGGCGAAGGCCAGATCAAACACACGGCGCGACCGCTCGGTCGGATCGTCGACGAGTCGCTGTCGCCGGCTCTCGACTATATCGAAGGCGACGCGACCCCCGCCTATGACGGTCGGCTCAAGCAGGCCCGCCGCCGCGTCGCCTTCGTGAAGGATGCGGCCACCCCGTTCCTGGTGGTCTACGACCATCTCGAAGCCGCGAAGCCGGCGACCTACCAGTTCATGCTCCACGGCCTCTCGCCGTTCAAGATCGACGAGCCGAACAAGGCCCTTTCGCTTCAGCGCGACAACGCGGGGGTTCAGGTTCGCTACCTAGCCTCTGAGGCGCTGAACTTCCGGCAGTGGGACGGCTATGAGCCGCCGCCCACCCGCGAGTTCCCGAACCAGTGGCACGTCGAGGCCGGCACGTCGACCAAGAGTGATCAAGTCAATATGTTGACCTTGATCGTTCCCCATCAGGACGACAAGGCGCCCCGACTGGAAGCCCAACGGTTCGACACGCCCGAATCCATCGGCGTCAAGGGAACCCTCGACGGCCGCCCCTTTTACGTCGCCTTCCGTCGCGAAGGCGTCACCAGCCCCTGGGGCGGTTCGCTCCAGGTCCGCGGCCCCGTCTTCGCGAACTCTAAAGCCGCGGAGTAAATCTCAAGGATGCACCGACATCGTCCCCACGACGGCGCCGCGACTCCAACCGACACGGCGACCGTCGCGGCGGGGCGAGCCGTCGACGGGGAGACGTGAAGGGGGGTGAGGAAGACGTATCACCAAAGCGCAGCGCCCCTCGCGGAGTCAAGTTGGTAGTAGTTCATCCTTTTGGGAGGGGGGCCAGATCGAAGGCTCTACGAGGAAGACCGCCAACACGCCCGCACGGCGGATCAGTCCCTCCTAGCACTATAGATTCTCCCCAACGCTCTGATAAAGCCGCCCGCCGGGCGGTTGACAACCCACTTCGACGGACGACTTGCCGAGGCCGACCCAGCTTCCAGGGCCGGACCGACGCGTATGCCCTCCGGTGAATACCTGATATCGAGAGTCCTGGGAGGAGTTCCCTGCTGACGACCAAACTTGAGGAATGATCGCCTCGCGTGGTTCACCCTCGCGCTGCCGTCGTCCATGGGAAGTGGAGAGGGATGTTCCATGGCCACCTCCCTCGACCCCAAGGAGCCTCCGGATGGCGAATTCACCATCCCGAACGACCGTCCTCGAACCGGAAGGAGAGTACCTTACCAGCCCTCCCCTAGACGACGGAGAGCAAGAGGGAGATCGCCGTCAGCTTTTCCCCCGACGAAGAGCAATAGGGATATCTCCGTCAGCTTTTATGCACTAAACGGAAGGTCCTCGACATGGAACCATCACGCATCCACGATATGACTGGAGTCGTAAAAGACATCGTCGAAATCATCGGCTTCTCGGCGGCAGCCATGTACTTCGTATGGCGAGTCTTCTTTCAAAGGATGTTTCAGCGACTCTCCGTCGACATCGGTTTGACACCACTGGGACCGTCGAACGGTGTGCAGCCGAGGCAAGTTGCCGTGGAGTGCAAGATTGAGAACAAAGCGGAAGTGCGGATCGAGCTCGAGTGGTTGAAATACCGGTTGGTCTGGGGTGGGGAGCCGACTTGTGGCGACTTCCCCGGGAATATGAGCCGCCACGCTGCCGCGAGCTATCACGCAATCGACGCAGACGCAAGTTCCCGATTCGTTGCGGAAGCGGAGATACCGGCCAATACTCACGTGGTCATTGTCATTGTGGAGTTCCGCCCTCGGCTGACTGACAACACGTACACATTCCAAAAGGCAGTAACTCTCGTGTAGCGAGAAAATACGTACCCTTCATCGCGGCTCACATCGGCACTGTCTGGATCGGAATCGTCCCCGAGTTGTTGAGCAAGGCAGAGGTAAGGCAAAGGAAGGGAGTTAAGGCAAAGTGGCCACTCCCGAATTCGGGGCAAAACGGCAAGGAAGAGGGGACTCTCTTAGGCAAGGCAGAGGGACCAGCCTTAATTTCGCTGACAGCCTAGGCTTACTAATGACAGCTTCGTCCTGGAAAGCCTGAGGAACATGATCGGGATGCTGCTCAGATCCGGATAAGGGTGGGAAATACAGTGCGGTTCGAGAGTCGCGGAGAAAGAGGACTCGCGTCTCGTGGTCGCTCCTGAAAACGAGGCGGCGGAATCAGGCTGTCCTATCCCTGAGAACCGCGGGTCGTCGCCGGGAGGCGAGGGCCGACTTACGCCTTGGGAGATTTCGAGAATGACGACCGATGCCGCACTGGCCGGGAACAAGCGGACTCTCTTCTTGCTGGTGGCGGCCAATGTCGCGACGTCCATCCTGCACTACGTCGACAACGTGATCTTCTTCAAACAGTACCCCGAGCCGACCTGGCTGAACCCTCACCTGGTGGACATGGCCTGGTTCGTCATGACGCCCTTTGGTCTCGCCGGCTGCTTGCTTTTCCTCGAAGGTCGTCGGACCGCCTCGTTCGTCTGTCTCTACATCTTCGCGCTGATGAACCTGCTCGTCCTGGGGCACTACCTGATCGCCCCGCCCTGGAAGGTCTCGTTCAAAATCAATCTGTTCATCATGCTGGAAGCCGCCGCAGCCCTCATCCTGGGCGGCTATATGGCCTGGGTCCAATCTCAAGGCTCCACAGGAGTGCCTCAGCGGGAGGTCGTTCCGGGAGCCTAAAGTTCGGCTCGTCGACGGCTACCATTCCACCGTCGACGAGGCGCTGCGGACGGGGCGGCCAGGCGAAGCGCGCGAGAGCGTGGACATGGATCGGTTTGGACGGCTGCATCACCGTCGCCGATCGCATGCCCACGCTCGTGGTACTCAACTTGAAGGGAACGTCATCCGACCTCGCAGCACTCGCGGTGACGGGCGAAGGCTCGGAGCTTGGAGAGGGCGGCGTCCTGGATCTGGCGGATCCGTTCCTTGGAGACGTCGAGGATCTCGCTGACCTGGCTCAGCGAGTGGGCCGGAGCGCCGTCGAGGCCGAAGCGGAGGCGGAGGACGGTCTGCTCGCGGGGCTTGAGCTGGCCGATCAGGCCGGCGATCTGCTCCTCATGGTCGCGGTCCTCAACCTCGTCGTCGGTCGAGACGCTCAGCATGTCGAGCATGCTCGTGCGGCCGGAGTCGCCCACCGGGGCGTTGAGCGAGACGACGGGCCGGGTGGCCGCGTGCAGTTGCTTCAGGGTCGCCTCGGCGGCGGCGGAGCGGACTCGCTTGGTCTTCGTCGGCTGGCTCCCCTCGTCCTCATGCGAGCTTTCGGCCAGCTTCTGGAGGTGACGCGGGTTGAGCCGGACCGGGTAAACGCCGGCCGCCACCGCCCGCTGCAAGGACTGGCGAATCCACCACACGGCGTACGACGCCAGGCGGGTCGTGTTCGAGACGTCGTAGCGGTCGATGGCCGTCAGCAGACCGCAGAACCCTTCCTGAAGGAGGTCCGAAATGGACATCCCCCGGTCGCGGTAGCGGCGGGCGACGTGGGCGACCAGTCGCAGGTTGGCCATCGCCAGCCGGGTGCGGGTCTCGTTGTACGCCCGGGCCGTGGCCTGAAGGACGGCCTCGTCGTCGCTGAGCGGCGGGCCGCCGGCCAGCACGAAGCGGACGAACCCCTGGACGTCGAATTCAGCCTCGGCGTGAAGGTCAAGCTCCCCCGCGGCGGCGGCCAGCAGGGTGCGAAGGTCGTGAAGCTGCATCAGAATCCGCCGCTCTTCCTCGGGCTTCAGAACGCGAACGTCCTTGCGGCTGAGGAGAAGCAGGGTGCTGAGGTCGTCATTGGGAATGCGTGCGGCGGCAGCCATGGATCCGTTCCTTTCCCGATCTGGATCGATTCACGATCCATCTCGTGTGTTCGCGTCTCACTCTCGGGGCGCACCTTGGCCACCGCCCGTCACGCTCCGGGCGGGTGTGCACCGCGGAGCGGACGGGAACGGGCGCGGCCGGGCAAGGGGCCGGCCACGGGTTCGCCCATGAGGACCTGGGGGAGGACGTTATGTGGAGGAGTCAAGCCGTCGGCGTGGACGACTTATCTCCGATGGACCGCCCGCGAACGCCGAATCTTCGCGGCGGAAGCGTCGATCGGGATCGGTGCCAGGGCCGCCCGTCCCTTCAGGAGGAAGAGAATCAGGAAGGTGGCCGTCGAGTCGAGCCCGGACCGAACGTGATCCGCGAGCCGACGGCCGAGCGTTCGGCACGTCTCCAGCGGTGCGTTCCCTCGGCTCTCGATTCGACGTAAGCTATGATAAGTGCGGGACGAAGCGAGACCGAGAAACCCCGAGGTCCGACTTCGGCGCTGGGCTGTCTGACTCGGGTTTTTCATGGTTCGGCCTCCGTCTGTATGATAGAGAGAGATCAGGTCGTTCGACGTCTCCCTCTCACTATCAAGTACGTGCGCCGCACCGGACCGTTCCATGACGATCTTTCTTTTTTCTGACCGGCCGGACCGCAACGGCCGCCGCCGACGTCCCTGATCGACCTGACGCACCCAGTCGACGCCGCCGGAATCGGCGGGCGGATTTCGTCGAGGAGAACGGTTGTGAAATCCGGCGACGCCAAAGCCAAGCTCACCGAGCTGATGACCCAGACGACCCTCCTCTACAAGGCGCGCAACGGCACCCCGGAGGAGATGAACCAGGCCAACCAGCTTCTGATGCTCCGCTATTCGGGCGCCGTCCACCGCTATCTCTTAAAGGTCGTGGGCGATCCTGAGGTCGCGCGCGACCTGAACCAGGAATTTTCGCTCAAGTTCCTGGACGGCAAGTTCCGCCAGTTCGACCGCAGCCGCGGCCGGTTCCGCGACTACCTCAAGCGGGCGGTCCACAACCTGATGATGGACCACTTCCGCAAGAAGAAGGGGGTCGCCCACCTCGACACCGACATGGAAGCCGCCATCGTCGGCGACGTCGGGCTGAAGGATTTCGACGAGCAGTTCCTTCTAAGCTGGCGGCAAGACTTGATGGCCCGCGCCTGGCAGGCCCTCAAGGACCACGAGCAGAACACGGGCCAGCCCTACTGGCAGGTCATGAGGTTGAGGCTCGCCAGGCCTCAGCTTCGCTCGCCCGACCTGGCCAAGGAGTTGTCGGAGCGGATCGGCCGCCCCGTGACCGCCGGCAGCCTCCGCCAGATCCTCCACCGCGCCCGGGACAAGTTCACCGAGTTCCTCATCTCCGAGGTCCGCGTGACCCTCGGCGATCCTTCTCGCGATCAAGTCGAGGAGGAACTCGGCGACCTGAAACTCCTGGAGTTCTGCAAGCCCTCCCTGGCTCGCATCAAGTTCGACGATGGAGACGACCGCTGAACGTCAGCGCGAGGAGCCCCCGCCGATCGCCGCCGAAATCGCCGGCGCGAAGACGTCCGCCATTCGCATGAAGCCCAGATCGGTCGGGTGCGAACCGTCGACGGTCCCTTCGCCGTCGTCGCCGAGCTGCGGTTCGCCTTCCAGGTAGTACAGCTCGGGAATTCCTTCGGCCTTGAGCTTTTCATACACGGACTTGAGCGCAGCTCGGCTGGTTTCGTTGCGCTCAAGCTGAGACGGCCGGAAGATCGAATCGGTGTACGTGCGGTCCTCGACGAGGAGGATCGGCGTGTTCGGCCGGGCCTTGCGAATCGTCTTGACCAGCGGAGAGGTCCGCGCCGACACCATGGCCGCCGTCATGTTCGGCAGGCAGTCGATCACGTAGACGGCCGCGTCGATCTCGACGAGGAGATCGGAAATCGACTGGTCCATCGTGCCGTTGCCGCTGAAGCCCAGGTTGATGACGGGTCGCTCAAGCTTCCGGCCGACGATCGCCGGATGGCACATCCCGGGCCGCGAGGCGCAGCCGCCGTGGGTGATCGAGGTCCCGTAGAAGACGATCGGCTTGGCGGACTCGGCCTTGCGCGGGGCGGCCGGACGAACGGATCGATCGGTCGGAACGCCGACCTCGACCGAGGTGACGCCGTTGTAGAGCGGAAGATAGAGCATGTACTCCCGTTCGCCGGCGCTGAGTCCCTTCACCAGGGCCTTCGTGTTCGTCTGCTCGGTCGGCTGGCCGACGGCGACCCATCGCCACTTGCCCTGAGGATCCCGGGCGTACAGATCCAGTCCGCTGACCCCCGTCGCGGGCATGTGCGGCATGGCCAGGCGATCCTTCTTGTTGACCGTCCAGCGAGCGTGGATCTCCGGGGAATCGGTCACGAACCGGACGGCGATCCCCGCCGAGTCCCTCGAAAGGCTCCAGACCGGAGGCCGAGCGACTCCATCGGCCTTCGCGGGAAGGCGGTCGAACGGGGCCTTGAGATCGGCCTCCTTCCAGCCCTGGCCTTCCAGCGTCAGCGTCCGGACGTCGCTCCAGGTGAGCGCAGTCTGGGTCGCGGGCGCCTGGGCGCGAACGGCGACCGGCAGGGACAGGGTTACGATCACGAGACCAATGGGGATGCGGAGTGGGGGCTTCATCAGGATTGTCGCCAGGATGGGGGGGGAAGGAGCGGACCGGCGCCCGCGAGATGGGGCGATCGTATCGCCGCCGGGGGGCCGGTTCCAGGTTCCTACGCCGGCATTGACGACTTCCGGGGTTCCCGCTACATTCCCGCCGCACGTCGCGTCCGCTGGGCGACGACGGGTGGACGAGACCTCTTGAGAAGACATCGGCGCTTGTAAACGCCCCCGTTCGACGGCCACGGTCGAGGCCCGTGCTCGGGCGATCCCACGGATGGTGAACGCATTCCGGCACAGGTCTACTTCAGACGGGCGAGGGTGAATCATGGACGACTTCCCCGCCGGTCCGGCGAGCGCGGAGCCGGGGAGGCCGTCGCTCTCGGTTGTCGTTCCCGTCCACAACGGGGGCGTCGACTTCGAGCGCTGCCTCCGCCGGCTTCGTGAATCCACCTGGACCGACTTCGAGCTGCTCGTCGTCGACGACGGCTCGACCGATCAATCAGGACCCCTGGCGAAAAGCCACGGGGCTTTCGTGTTGCGCCTCGACCGCCCCATGGGCCCGGCCGCCGCGCGGAACCTCGGCGCCGAACGGGCGACCGGCGATTTGATCTTCTTCCTGGACGCCGACGTCGCCGTCCACCCGGAGACCATCGCCCGAGGCATGTCCCGCTTCCTGGCGGACGACGATCTCACCGCCCTCTTCGGATCGTACGACGACCGCCCGAGCGCGCACGGAATCGTCAGCCGTTTCCGAAACCTGCTCCATCACTACGTCCATCAGCGCGGCGATTTCGTCGACGACGTCCGCCCCGCTCATACGTTCTGGACGGGATGCGGCCTGATCCGCCGTCGCGAGTTCCTCGAATTCGGCGGCTTCGACCCCCGGCTCTACGCCCGCCCCTCGATCGAGGACATCGAGCTGGGCTACCGGCTCACCCGCGCTGGAAGGCGAATCCTCCTGGCCCGCGACGTCCTGGCGACGCACTTGAAGCGCTGGACGCTGTTCGACATGGTCCGCACCGACATCTTCCGCCGGGGCGTCCCCTGGATGCTTCTGATCAAGCGGAGCGGGACGGTTGAGACCGATCTGAACGTCCAGACCGGCCAGAAGCTGTCGGTCGCGGCGACCGGCGGGCTCCTGCTGGCGACGGCCGCGTTGCCGCTCTCGCTCTGGACCGGCGCGATCGCTCTGGCCTGCGCCGGGACCGTCGCGACGCTCAACGTGGACCTCTATCGGTTCCTGGCCCAACGCCGGGGCGTCGCTTTCGCGGCAGGGTCGTTCCCGTTGCACCTGGTCTATTTCGTCTGCTGCGGGTTGTCGGTCGTGATCGCGCTGGCTCGTTGGTACCTCGTCGACCGGCGAGGCGCGTCGATCGCCGAAGGCCAGGGTCGGATCGACCGCGGCGGCCCCATTCCCTCTCCCGCCTGGGTTCGGCTGGCACGGAGGCTCCAGCGATGGACGACGCGGTCAAGGTAGCCGTAGTGCAGGGAGATCGCCGCCGAGGGGCCGTGGCGCAAGCGCTCGCGCTGATCGCCGACGACCTCCGCACGGTCGTCGGCGCGTGTGGGGCCGCGGTCGTCGTGCCGACGCTCGACGAGTTGGCCCGCCCCTGGGCGTCGACCGACCGCGACAGCCTCTCGGCGACCGTCGACGCCCTCGCCGCCGCCGGCGCGGCCTCGATCGACGTCGTCGCCTCGTCGACGGCCGCTCGGCCGTCCGCCTCCACATGCTTTGAGAGCCTCGGTTATCGCGGCGAGACGTGGGGCCGTCCAGTGGCCTACCACGATCTCGACGATGGTCCCGACGCCTGGACCGATCGCGAGGTGGTCGTCGCCGGCCGTCCTGAGACGCTCCGGGTCTCAACTCTGGCGATCGAATCGGGCTGCCGCGTGTCGCTGGGCGTGGCGAGGACGCATGGAGTCTTCCGGCTCGGACTGGGCGTCCCCAGCCTTGCGGCGGTGCTTCGCCGCGAGGACCGAAGAGGCTTCGACGGCCAGGCGCTGGCGACCCAGATTCCAGACTGGATGGTCCCCTATTGCTGCAGCCTGGAGACCACCCGAGGCCGGGTGGCTCGCGCCTGGCTGCGTCTCCGATCCATCGACGGCGGGATGCGGCTGACGGGGGCGGAGAGACGTCGCCTGGAGCGGGCCGAACGCGCCACGGAACGGCTCGCGGTCCTGGCGGCGGCCGTCGCGCCCAAGATCAGCATCGTGGACGGTTTCTCGGGGATGCACGGCCAGGCGCCCAGGCTAGGGACCCAGCTCCGGCTTGGGACTGTCGTCGCGGGGACCGACCCGGTCGCCGTCGACGCCGTGGCCGCGGCGATCATGGGATTCGACCCCCTCGACGTGGCCTATCTCCGGCGCGCGCAGGCGGCCGGTCTGGGAGTGGCCGACCTGGCGGCGATCACGATCGTCGGCGAGCCCTGGTCGCAGGTGCGCCGCAAGTGCCGTCGGCACGCCTCCGACCGGCTTCTCAGGTTGGTTTCCGCGACGACCGGAACCGAATCGGCGGACGTCCGCGGCCCGTACTTCCTCCGCCGACGCCGGCGGCGAGCCCGCCGATCCTCGCCGGTTTGACACTTCCCCTCGGAGCGTCCTGATGAGGATCGGTTACGACGGGACCTGCCTGGCCAATCGCCGGGGCTTCGGCCGATTCGCCCGCCGCCTCCTATCAGCGTTCGTCCCCCGCGCGACGGAAGCCGGCCACGAGGTCGTCGTGGTCATCGACGCCCCTTCCGCCGCCTCGGTCGAAATCCCCATCGGGGCTTCGCCGCTCGTCGTCGACGTCCGCAAGGCCCCCAGCGCGGCGGCGTCGGCCGACGGCCGACGGGGCCTGCTCGACATGCTCGCCATGGGCCGGGCCGTCTCGCGGGCGAAGCTCGACCTGATGTATTTCCCGGCCACCTACAGCTTCTATCCCGTCTGGGGCGTCCCGCGCGTCGTCGTCACCATGCACGACACGCTGACGATGGAGCACCCCGAGTTGGTCTTCCCCAACCGTCGGGGGCGGCTGGCCTGGCAGCTCAAGGAGTTCGTGGCCATCCGCTCGGCGGACCGCATCGCGACCGTCTCCGAAACCTCGAAACGATTCCTGATGAATCGGCTGCCGCTGCCCGAGGACCGCTTCCGCGTCGTTTCCGAGGCCGCCGACCCGATCTTCCGGCCGATCGACGACCCGTCGACGACAGCCGCCGCGCTCGAGCGATACGGCATTCCGAGGCAGGGCCGATTCCTGCTCTACGTCGGCGGCCTGAGCCCGCACAAGAACCTCGTCCGACTCGTCGAGGCGTTCGCGGTCGCCGCTCCTGACGACGTGTCGCTGGTCCTGACGGGCGACTTCAAGGACGTCTTCCACACCCACGTGCCTGAGATCCGCCGGGCGATCGCGGCGGCGGGCGTCGAGCGACGTGTGATCCTCACCGGCTACGTGCCGGACGAAGACCTCGCGGCGCTCTACAGCCGGGCGTACGCCCTGGTCTTCCCCTCGCTCCTGGAAGGCTTCGGGCTCCCCGCCGTGGAGGCGATGGCCTGCGGCGCGCCGGTGGTCGCCAGCCGGGCCGGGTCGCTCCCCGAGGTCGTCGGCGACGCGGGCCTCTTCTTCGCCCCCCTGAGCGTCGCCGACATCAGTCGAGCCCTTCGCACGATCCTCGACGATCCCGCTCTCCGAGACGGCCTCGCAGTCGCCGCACTCCGCCGAGCCTCGACGTTCGACTGGGACCGCTCCGCGGTGGACCTTCTCGCATGCATTGAGGAATTCGTCCCGCGACGTAAGGTTGCAGGAATTCCACACCTCGGGCGAACGACGACGACGAGCCGCCGTTCCGGTTGAGAACTGGGGTTGAACGAAGCCGGCCGAAAGACTCACCTGGATAGAGACGCGACGGCCACGGGGGGAGAAACGCAAACGCACCGCGAACATGAACTACTCTTAAAACAAACCCCCGTGGAGTCACCGCTTTGTTTCTGACACTCCTGTTCTACGCGGGCGTCGTGATCGGCGAGGCGGCCTGCATCGCCTATGCGATCAACGTCCTGCACGGCTATCCCTGGCGGAGCCGATGGACCGAGGAGATCACGCTCGTCGCCCTGGCCGCCATCGGTCTAGGCTCGCTTGAACTGGCCCGGCGCTACTGGTTCGTCCCCGTCTCCTCCTGGCCGACTTCGGTGGCGGCCCTCGCGGGGGGCTTCTGCCTCATCGGTTTCGTCGGCGTCCCGGCCGCCCAGCTCTCCCGGTCGCTTCGGTCGAGGTTCGTCGGCGTGATCCCCAGCGAGCGCCGAGAGGAGCTTCAGGATCTGCCCAGAGAGGAGTTCATCGGCGACGGCCATCACGCCTGGCTGCTCCGGCTCCCCGGCAATCGATCGCTCGACCTGGAGGCCCACGACTTCTCGGTGGCGTTCCCGCAGCTTCCCGACGAGATGAACGGGCTCTCGGTCCTCCACCTGACCGACCTCCATTTCTCACGCGCGTACGACCGCCGCTACTTCCAGGCCGTGTGCGAAGCCGCGGCCGACATGCCGTCGGATATCGTGCTCGTCACGGGGGACATGGTCGACGACCCGGCGTGCATCGAGTGGATCGCGCCGCTGCTGAAGGACCTTCCCGGTCCGCTGGGGAAGTTCGCCATCCTGGGAAACCACGACCACTTCCACGACTCGGAATTAATCGCCGCTGCGCTGACCGAGGCCGGTTTCCGGGTGCTCGACGGCGAAACGACGCTCGTGGACGTCGAGGGCCGTCGCCTGGCCGTGGGCGGAACGTGCGCTCCCTGGGGCCCACCGATCCCCGACGACGCCGTCCCCTCGGCCGACTTCTCCCTGTTGATGAGCCACACGCCCGACCAGGTCTACAAGTCGGCGAAGCAGGGGTGGGATTTCATCCTCACCGGCCACAACCACGGCGGCCAGATCCGATTTCCGCTGATCGGCCCCTTGCTGATGCCCAGCGTCTACAGCCGGCGGTTCGACCGCGGCTTCTTCCGCATCCGACCCTCGTTGATGTACGTCAGCCAGGGGATCGGCGCCAAGCATCCCATCCGCTACGGCTGCGTCCCGGAAATCACCCGGTTCACCCTGGTCCGGTCTGAGGCGACTGCTCGCCGCGACCTGGCCGCCTCCAGCGGCGCGACGAAGGCGTCTTCATGCTCTCCGACGTGACAACGCGCCGACCTTGACGGCCGTCAGAACTGTTCGGCCCCGATGACCGGGCGTCGATAACGCCCATTCGTCATGTAGCCTGGCGTACGGCGTGGGTTGGGTCTACATTAAGGCAATTCTCCGTCGGACAGCCCCATAGGTAACCGACCCGTGAAGATGCCCCGTGTGCGGTTCACACTGCGGTCGATGATGGCCGCAGTGGCAGCCATAGCGGGCCTACTCGCCCTGCCGACCTGGCTGCAGCAATTCGTTGCTGTGGTCTCACTGCCATGTCTCGCCATCTTCTCGGCATGCCGCCTCGTAGCGAAACGCCGCCGACGGCTCGCTGCGGTCTGCTTCTGGACACTCGCGATCCTGGCCAATGTCCTCTTCGCGGTCATCTCGGTTTATCCCGGGATGATCTCCGTGCTCCTCCTGCTCGCCTGGTGCGTGATCTTCCTGCCCACGCTCGCCGGTTTTGGGGTCGCGTGGGCCGTGGCGGCGACCCCGGAGGCAGCGGCCCAGCAGTCGCCACGACGAGGCGCCTGGGCGTGGGTCGTCGCCCTCTCGGTGATGCCGGGCATCACCGCCTGGACCGCCTGGCCCTTTCACCTGGCGTTCCTGTCAGCCAGGGCCAGCCTCGAGCAGCTCGCAGACCAGGTCGAGGCTGGTCAGGCCATCTCGTTCCCACAGAGTCTAGGGCCGTTCGAAATCGTGGCCTCGAGAATCGACGCCAGGACAGGAGGCATCGCCCTTTTGACCGACCCGAACCCGAGCGGCCCCAGTGGTTTCGTCCGCCACAAGGGCCTACTCATCGACGCCTACCGCTTCAACTGCTATGCCCCCATCCGAGGCGATTGGTGGCACGTCGGGCTCGGCGACGGCTGGTGCTACCATGAGGAGGACTGAACCCGTCCTGTAGCTGGAACAGCCGAGATGATGAGATGATGCGGTAGGTACAACTCAGGATCAAGAAATACGGCACGATCGAGCCCTCGACCCCATTCAATCGTGTCGTCGCAGCAGCGACGCCCACGCCCCCGGACTGACGCGGGAGTAGAACCGGCCGTCGGCCTGGACGACTTCGAGGGGGCAGCGGTAGACGGCCGAGAGCAGGTCCGACCGCAGCACGTCCTCGGGCTTCCCCTGGACGGCGACGCGCCCCTCGTCGAGGACGAGGACGTGCGAGACGGCCGGCGGCAGCTCTTCCAGGTGGTGAGTGATCAGGACGACGGTCGGCGCGTCGTCCTCGTCGTGGAGCGACTGGATCGTCGCCAGCACCTGCTCGCGGGCCAGCAGGTCGAGGCCCGACGTCGGCTCGTCGAGGAGCAAGAGCCGGGGTTTCCGCACCATCGCGCGGGCCATCAGGCAGCGAATGTGCTCTCCGCTGCTGAGGTTCTGGTAGGGGGTTTTCATCGACCCCGAAAGACCGACGGTCTCCAGCAACCGCTTCGCCTCGCGACGGACCTCGTCCGACGTCTCCTGATAGAGCCCGACCGTACCGAAGGCCCCGGTGACCGCGACGTCGAAGGCCGTCATCTCAGGATCGGGCTCGGCGAGTCCCGTCGGCTGGACCAGGCGGAGGTCTTCGCGAAGCTCGTGGAGGTTCACCTCGCCGAAGGTCTCGCCTAGCACGGAGACCTCGCCGTCGGTCGGCCAGAGGTAGCCGGAGATGACCCGAGTGAGCGTGCTCTTGCCACTGCCGTTGGGCCCCAGCACGGCCACGCACGCGCCGGCGGGAACCTCCCAGTCGACGTCCTTCAGAATCCAACGGCCCGTGCGATAGACGCCGACGTTTTGGGCCCGAATGGCGAGGGCAGGGGAGGGTTGGTCATCGTGGGCGGGGCGTGTCATGGCGGGACTCGATCGAGCGGGATGAGGACATCAGGAGACTCATCGCTCGCCTGCACCAGAACGAACGCCCAGGGTGCCATGGCCACGCTTGCGTGGCCATGTGATTGGCGACGGTCGTGCGACAGTCCGACAGCGGTTCATGGCCACGCAAGCGTGGCCACGGTACCCGAGTTCGACCGACGACTTCTGGTGGGCTCTCTTGGCGTGGAGCGAGGAGTCTCAAAACGAACCCGCGCGCCGGAGGCCGGCGCGCGGGTGGTTGGTGGATTATAGACGATCGAGCGAACGTCGAGGTTCGGCCGACTTCAGAAGGTCGGGATGTCGACGCGGCTGCCGCCGTTCATGGCCGACTCGTGGGCGCAGAGGCCGACCATCGTCCAGTTGGCGGAGGTCTCAGCGTCCGGGAGGGCGGCGCGGTTGCCCTTCACGGCCTCGAGGAACGCGTGCACGAGATGCGGGTGGGATCCGCCGTGCCCGCCTCCCTGGAGGAACGAAAGGTGGTCGGCGTCCTGGATGGCGGCCGGCTGGGTGAATTTCTGGATCCCTTCCGGAAGCCGAGAGGCGTAATCCGGCACCGTGACCCGCTTGGCGATCTCCGGCTCGGTGAGCGGGGCCTGCGGGGTGCTCTTGGTGTGGATGACGGGGTCCTCGCCCTCGACCTGCTGCCACTCGAACGACTTCTTGCTGCCGGTGGCGTCGAAGCTCTCGCGATACTGGCGGGCCGTGTCAAAGAGGCTGCGGGTGACCTCGGCGACGACGTCACTGTCCTTGATCTTGAACGTGGCCGTCTCGATGGCGAACGGGCTGTTGTACTTGGCGATCAGGTCGTCGCTGATCCGGCCGGAGCCGTGGCAGACGACGCTCTCCGCGTGTTTGCCCAGGAGCGCCAGGCAGGGGCTGACGCAGTGGGTGGCGTACCACATCGGCGGCAGGCCGGGCCAGTACTCGGGCCAGCCGTCCATGTCCTGCTGGTGGCTGCCGCGGAGGAACTGGAGCCGGCCGAGTTCGCCCTTGCGGTAGAGGTCCTCGACGAAGAGATACTCGCGGCTGTAGACGACGGTCTCCATCATCATGTAGACCTTGCCGCTGGACCGCTGAGCGTCGACGACCTTCTTGCAGTCCTCGATGCTCGTGGCCATGGGCACGGTGCAGGCGACGTGCTTGCCGGCGTTGAGGGCCTCGATCGACATCCAGGCGTGGTCGGGGATCGGCGAGTTGATGTGAACGACGTCGACGTCCGGGTCCTTGAGCAGCTCGCGATAATCCTGGTAGCGGGCCTTGATGCCGTAACGCTCGCCGACTTCGTCGAGCCCCTTCTTGTCGCGACGGCAGACGGCGTACATCTCCGCGCCGGGGTAGTTTTGATAGATCGGGATGAACTCGGCGCCAAAGCCGAGGCCGATAATCGCCACGCGGATGGGCTTTTCGCTCGCCATCGTCTGAACGTCCCCTGGTTGTCGTCGCGTTCGACCCTGTCGAGAATGGACTCCGAACGGAGTAACGTGCAGGATAGTGGGGCCGGAAGTTGAAGGCAAGCGTACCGCGAGGTTTGATCGACATGGCCGAGTTCTCTGAGTCCCGTCCCGTCCGCGTGGCCTTCATCGGCGTCGGCGCCGTGACCGCCTACCACCACCTGCCGGGCCTCCGGCTCGACCCCCGCGCCAAGCTGGTCGCCATTTGCGACGCCGACCCCGCGCTCCTGGAGCGTCGGAAGTCCGAGTGGGGCGTCGAGCACGCCACGACCGACGCCATCGCCCTCTGCGCGGACGACCGGATCGACGCCGTCGTGATCGCCACCCCCAACGACACTCACCGGCCGATCGCCGTCGCCGCCGCCGAGGCCGGCAAGCACGTCATGGCCGAGAAGCCGCTGGGCCTGAACGCCCGCGAGGTCGGCGACATGTACGAGGCCGCCCGCGACGCCTCGGTCGTTCACATGACGGCCTTTACTTACCGCTTCGCCCCGGCCATGCGGTACATCCGGAGCCTGGTCAAGTCGGGCTCGCTCGGCGAGCCCCGGCACTTCCGGTCGCAGCGGTTCCTGGACTGGCCCGAGACCAGTTGGGGATGGCGGCAGTACAAGGAGCGAGCCGGCGCGGGCGACCTCTTCGACATGACCATCCACCGGATCGACTTCGCCATCGACCTGATCGGCCCGATCGCCAGCGTCTGCGGAGCCGTCGCCCAGTTCGCCCCGCGCGACCGGACGGTCGACGGCAAGAGCTGCCCGCCGTCGACCGTCGACGACTGGTCGTCGATCATCGGCGAGTTCTCTTGCGGAGCGACCGGCGTCTGGGAAGGGACGACGCTGGCGAAGGGCTACCACCGCGACGGCTTCGGCCACGAATGGGCCGAGATCAACGGCTCCGAAGGCTCGGTCGTCTACCGACTGCACGAGCCCAACGTCGTCCTCCTGGGCAAGACCGGCCAGGACCTGGCGCCCGTCGAGGTTCCAGCTGAGTTCCTCAAGCCCGCCGGCAGCCCGCGCGACCCCTCCGAGGGAGCGCCCGCGACCGTCTTCCGGTATGATCTGATGTGGGAGTTCATCTCGGCGATCGTCGAGAACCGCCCCGCCGTACCGAGCTTCCACGATGGTCTCAACGCCCAGATCGTCGCCGACGCCGTCCTCGACTCCCACCGCCGCCGGACCTGGGTGGAGACGCCGATCGCGCCGGCGTGAGCATCGACCGATCGGCTGGAGGATCAAGCATCATGACTCCGACGACGCTGGAGCAAGCCCCGGCGAATCCCGCCGCCGACGGCGAACACTCCCCCGAGACGATGTTAGTCGTTCCCGAGGGGGTTCGGTTGATCATCGGCCTGGAGGACTTCGAGCGCCTTTGCCAGGTCCCGGAGAACCGGGACCTGAGGTTGGAACGCGAGTCGGACGGAGGCTTGATCGTCATGGCGCCCGCGGGGATGGAGGGAAGTTGGCGGAATGGGAATCTCTTCGGCCAGCTCTGGAACTGGAACCGGGAGAACGGCCTCGGTCGGATGTTTGAATCGTCCGGCGGCATGACGTTCCCGAACACCGCCGTCCGCGCGCCCGACGTCTCCTGGATCGCCAGCCCCCGCTGGGAAGCGCTCTCCGAGGACGACCGCCGTCGGTTCACCCACGTCGTCCCCGACTTCGTCGCCGAGTTGCACTCCCCGAGCGACTCCCTGACGAAGGCTCGCGCCAAGATGGCCGAATATATTGCCCAGGGCGTTCGGTTGGGATGGTTGATCGATCCGTCCTCACAAACCGTCGAGATCTACCGCCCCGGCCGCGAGCCCGAGACGCTGACGAAGCCCGCCACGCTCTCCGGTGAGGACGTCATGCCAGGCCTGGTCCTGGATTTGAAGGGGATTCTGTTCGATTGACCGCGGCGCGGCCTGAGTCCTCGAGGAGAACCAGGCCCTTCTGTCTTCTTCGACACCCAGGCTCTCCCGTTGAAGTACGCCCCCATCCGTCGCCAGATACTGATCCCGATCGTCGCCATCCAGACGGCGACGATCGCGGCGACGACGGCGGCCGGGGTGTGGCTGACGGCGGCTCGAGGGGAGCGACGGGACGTGGAGCGGCTCTCGGCGGTGATCGAGGTGCTCGACGGCACCACGTTCCCGCCGACCTCCCGCGTGCTGGAGCAGATGCACGGGCTGTCGGGGGCTCACTTCATCCTCGGCGATGCGACGGGACGGGTGCTCGCATCGAGCGACGAAGCCCTGGGCCGCGCCACGCCCTCCGGGGCGAACGTCCCCGACTTCCGCCGTCCCGACTTCCGCTCCTGGCGACAGTGGCCGACGCTCGCGATCGCCGGCCAGCGATACTTCGCGGCGAGGATTCGAGCCCCGCTCGCGGGGAGCGCCGGCGGGGCCTCGCTGCTGGTGCTCTATCCCGAATCGAGCTGGCGGTCGGCCCTGTGGGACGTGGCCGCCGCGCCGATCGCCCTCGGCCTGGCGGCCGTCGCGCTGACCGCCCAGGCGACCCGGTGGTTCGCCGAGCGGATCGCCCGCCGCGTCCACCGGCTGCGGGGACAGGTCGCGCGGATCGCCGACGGCGACTTCACCGAGATCGACCCTGAAGCCGGCGCCGATGAGATCGCCGACCTGATCGAATCGGTCAACCAGATGAGCCGCCAGCTTCGCGAGATGCGCCGGACGATCGCCCAGGCCGAGCGCACGCAACTGCTGGCCCAACTGGCGGCGGGCTTCGCGCATCAGTTGCGGAATACGCTCACCGGCGCGCGGCTGGGCGTGCAACTCCACGGCAAGCGTTGCGGGGCGACCGGTCGCGATACCAGCCTGGGCGTGGCGGTTCGTCAGCTTGAGTTGGCCGAGGAGCAGGTGCAGGGGCTCCTGACGGTGGGCCGTCTGGAGCAAAGGCCCAACCGCCCCTGCGACCTCGCCGCCCTCGTGCGGGACGTCGCCGGACTGTTGGAGCCGACGAGCCGCCACGCGCGCGTCGACCTCGAAGTCGAGACGCCGGCCGATCCGATCGTCGCCAGCGTCGACGAGCCGAGCGTCCGCGCCGCGGTGCTCAACCTCGGTTGGAACGCCCTGGAAGCGGCCGGCCCCGGTGGTCGGGTTTGCTTCCGATTGATTGCCGACGCGGATTCGATCATGATCGAAGTCGGCGACGACGGCCCGGGACCGCCCGAGGAACTCGCATCGGCGATCTTCGACCCGTTCGTGACGGGCAAGCCGGAAGGCGTCGGCCTTGGCCTGGCGCTCGCGCGGCGGGTCGCGGAGTCTCACCGGGGCGAGTTGGCCTGGCGCCGGGAAGAGGGCTGGACCCGATTCCGCCTGACGACCCCCCGCCCGAACGACGAGCCGACGGAGGCGAGGAACGCCGATGAGCCGCGTCCTGATCGTTGACGACGAGGCCAGCATCTGCTGGGCCTTCGGCGAGTACCTGGGTGATCTCGGCCACGACGTCGCCGTCGCATCCTCAGCCGAGGAAGGGCTCGACGCCGCCCGAGCCAATCCTTTCGACGCCGTGGTTCTGGACGTCCGCCTCCCCGGCATGGACGGCCTCTCCGCGATGGGCGCCTTCCGCGAACGCCTGGGCGCCGCGCCCATCATCGTCGTCACCGCCTTCGGCAGCCTGGACACGGCCGTCAAGGCGATGGAGGCCGGGGCGTTCGATTACCTGGTAAAACCCTTCGACCTCGACGAGGCCGGCGCGGTCGTCCAGCGGGCCCTGGAAACCGGCGTCCCCGATCTCGACGCCCCGCCGAGAGAACCGGCCGTCGGCCACGGCGTCCGACTGATCGGCTCGTCGCCGCCGATGCAGGCGTTGTTCAAGCAGATCGCGCTGGTGGCCGCAACCGACGTCCCGGTCCTCATCACCGGCGAGAGCGGGACGGGCAAGGAGTTGGTGGCCCGCGCCATTCACCAGAACAGCCCCCGACGCCCCAAGACCTTCCTCCCCGTCTGCCTCGCGGCGCTCAGCCCGGGGCTCGTCGAAGGCGAGCTGTTCGGCCACACGCGCGGCTCGTTCACGGGTGCAAGCCAGGACCGCAAAGGTCTGCTGGAACTGGCCGCCGGCGGCACGGTGCTGCTCGACGAGATCGGCGACGTCCCCCTGGGAATGCAGGTGAAGCTGCTCCGGGCGATCGAGCACCGCGAGGTGACCCCCGTCGGCGACGCCCGCCCCCGGCCGATCGACGTCCGGTTCCTGGCCGCGACGAATCGGCCGCTCTCCCGCCTCATGGCCGAGGGTGAGTTCCGCGAGGACCTGTTCTTCCGGCTCAGCGTCTTCCCCATCCACATCCCGCCGCTTCGCGAACGCCTGGAAGACGTCCCGGAGTTGGCCCGGTTCTTCCTCGGCCAGGTCGACCCGCGCCAGGGCGTCGATCCGACGCTCCGCGACGACACGCTGGCCGAACTCCGCCGACGGACCTGGGCGGGCAACGTCCGCGAGCTGCGCAACGCCATCGAGCGGGCCGCCATCGTCGCCCGAGGCGGGCCCATCCTCCCCGAACACCTTCCCCCCGCCGTCGACGCCCGCGCGCTCGACCCGAGCCCCGGAGGCGACGGCCTGGACGCGTCCATCGCCCGCTGGACCGAGGCCGCCCTCAAGGCGCTCCCCGACTCAGATTCCGACGAGGGCGAGACGCTGTACGACCGGTTCCTCGCCCAGGTCGAGCCGCCGATGCTGCGGGCGGTGCTTCGGCGCCAATCGGGCAACAAGGCCCTCGCCGCCCAGCGGATCGGCATCCACCGATCGACGCTCCGCCAGAAGCTGCGCAAGTACGGCCTCGAATGACGCCCGACGCCTCGCGGAGCACGCGATGAACGAGACCGTTCACGCCGCCGAACCCGCGAGCTGGGGTCCACGGCGATTACGAACGTACGTGGGACTGGCGATCGGGCTCGCTCCCCTCGTCCTGGGGGTCATCGTCGGTTCGTACTACATTTACGACCACACGCCGAGGTGGGGCTACTGGGCGGCAGGAATGATCGCCTGCTGGCTCGTCGACGCTTGCTACTTCCTGGCGGTCGCCGCCGCTTGCGTCGGCCTGCCGATGGCCGTCCGTGTGTTGCGACGTCGCCCAACCGGTCGTTCGCGATGGTTCCGCATCGCCGCCCTGAGCGGCGTGGTCCTGCTCGGGGCTCTCGTGATGGAGATCGCCTCTCGGGTGATCCTCGCCGTGCAGGCGTACGAATCCGTGATGCCCGCCGGCGACCTGAACGCCCTGGCGGTCGAGCGAAAGGTCTCGCGGAGCCTTCCGGACGACCGCGGAGTGGTCAAACTTCCCACGGAATTCCCCCCCGACGACGGCCGAACAAGCATTGCCGTCGTCGGCGAATCCAGCGCCGAGGGGGTCCCCTTCGACCGTTGGTTGTCGATGGGCCGGGTCGTGGCCAGCGAATTGAGCCGGGCGATTCCCGGCCGACGGTTCGAGGCCGAGACCGTCGCCCAGGCGGGGGATACGCTCGAGGCCCAGCATCGAAAGCTCCGAGATCTCCGGTTCCACCCCGACGTCTTGATCGTCTACTGCGGCCATAACGAGTTCGCCGCGCGAATCCCCCTGCGGCGGGACAGAGCCTACTACATCGACGACGGCGCGCCTTCGGTCGCCAGCCGGGCGATGGCGAAAGCCCTCTCCTGGTCGTCGTTCCACGTTCTGATGCAGAGGAATATCGAAAAGTGCCGGATCGCAATCCCGCCGCCGGCCTTCGGGCGTCGCGCTCTGGTCGACGCTCCTGCGTTTCTGCCGAGCGAGCGGGCGCAGCTCCTGGCCGACTTCCGCCGCCGACTCGACGCGATCGCCGACTACGCCGCCGAAGTGGGTTCGATCCTGGTCCTGATCTCCCCCTCGGCGAATGATTCCGACTACGATCCCAATCGTTCCTATCTCCCTCCCGAGTCGCCCCGCGCCGAAAGACGAGCCTTTGAGACCGCTTACCTGGCCGTGAAAGAGCGAGAGGCGACCAATCCCTCGGCGGCGATCGAGGCCTACCGCGAGCTTCTGGCGCGAGCGCCCGGATTCGCCGCGGCTCACTGGCGACTCGCCCGGCTTCTGGCGGCCCAGGGGGACGTTGAGGGAGCCTACCACCACGCCGTCGTCGCCCGAGACCTGGACGGCTACCCCCAGCGCTGTCCGACCGACTTCCAGGAGGTCTACGGCGAGGTCGCCCGCCGCCATCCCGGGAGCATTTACATCAACGGCCAGGCTTACTTTCATGCACTCAGCCCCAACGGCCTGCTCGACGACCGCCTCTTCCACGACGCGATGCACCCCTCGTTTCGCGGCCAGATGGCGCTGGCGCAGGCCGTGCTGCGGGGCCTTTATGAGCGTCGGGCCTTCGGCTGGGCGGCCGACGCACCCGCGCCGGTCGTCGACCCCGAGGAGATCGCCCGGCGCTTCGGCGTCGACGCTGATGCGTGGCGCGAGGTCTGCTGGTGGGGGATGATGTCGTACCAGATCACCGGCCCCGCCGCGTTCGATCGGGGAGTGCGGAACGCCAAGGAGCAGGCCTTCCAACGCGCCGCCGTTCGGATGGGAGCGGGCGTCCTCCCTGAGCAAGCCGGTCTGGCCAGCATCGGCCGATTGGAGCCGATCCCGATCGTCCCCTACGGCGACCCCGACGCATCGGCTCGCTCCAACCTAGATCGGCACGACGGCCGTGCCGCTGAGACGGTCGTGGGGGCCTCGCGCGAGGAACAAAAGCCCCAGGGCGAAATAAACACCCAGCAATAAGACGCCTCCGAACCAAAGGGCCCAGGCTGGGGCGATGGCGTCGGGCGCATAGTCCTGGAGCCATTGCGAGCCGATGAACAAAACCGTCGGCAGCGCCCAGACCAGGAAGGAACGCAGCCCGCAACGCCAACGAGCGGCGAGCCGGCCGTCGATCCCCACAAGGGTCAGCCCGGCGAGGGGAAAGCTGACGCCTCCGCGCATCAGGGCACCCCAGACGACCCAGGCGAAGGGGATCGCCAGGAAGACTTCCGGCTCCCAGGGCATGTCGTAGGCGTCCATCTCCGGACAGCTCAGGCCGGCGAGGACGAGCAGAGCCGGCGAAATCAGGAAGGCGTGAATGAGCAGTTGGAGGCCGCGCCGCGCCGTCCCGACCTCGGTCGGTCGCTCGGCGGCGGCGGCGAGATCCGACCGCAGGTCGGTCAGTCGAGGGTAAGGCTGAAGACGTCCAGTGAGACGGTCGAGCATGACCCCGGCGCGTTCGGGGACGGTCCCCCGACTCCAGCCCCTGGTCGGCAACTCGGGAATCCCCCAGCCGGCCAGCGAGAGCCGCCGATGGGTCCGCCCTCCTTCGAGAGCGAGTTGAGCGACGTCGCGCAGGAAGGCGAAGGCCCGGGTCTCCTCATCGCCGGGGTCGGGCTCGGAGCGATCCCAGGCCAACGGATCGGCGAGTTGCACGCGGCCGTCAGGCTGGACCCAGACGTGGTCGAGCGAGAGCCGGGCGGGGAAGGTGCCGTCTCCGCGGGCCGCTTCCAGTTCTTCGGCCAGGTCCGTCAGGATCGGCAGGACGTCGCGCCAGGGGAGCCCACCGTCCTCGACGACCTCTCGGAGCGGACGGCCGGTGGGAGCGATGAAGGCGTCCCAGCGTGCCTGAGGCTGCTCGCCCCCCCCAACCCATCGCGGCCGAGTCAGCCGGTTGAGCCCGCGCCGGGGGGCCTCGGGAGCGGGAGTCCCAGGATCGCGGAGGACAAGCCAAACCTGCCGATCCAGCGAACCGTCTCGGCCCGAGACGACCTCGCAGCCGTCGGCCGTCGCGACCGGCCCCTCCACGCGGTAAGGCCCGAGCTGACTGTCGCTCGGATCGACGTGCGAGGCGACGGCCTCTGGCCGACGCCCTGTCGCCGGGCCGCGACGCCGGCGATCGGCCAGCCTCCGGAGGCCCCTCGCCCGAACCACGCAGACCACCCGCGTCCCGCTCAGAAGCTCGTGCAGGCCCCGAAGGCCGGACCCCGGCCGCATCGGCGCGAAGACGAGCAGGCAGCCGACGGCGTTCAATCCGAGCACCAGGGCCGTGCGGAGGTTGTCCGATGCGCGCGGATCGGGAGGCCGGAACGCATCGAAGACTTCGGTCCCCAGTCCCGTCAGCAGCACGAAGGCCAGGGTCCGCGCCAGGACGCGACCGACCCCCGGCGGCTCGCTGTCGGCCGCCCGAGCGATCCGAAGCCCGAGGAACCATTTCCCGATCGACGCCGCCAGGAAGCTCTCCAGCACGACGAAGTAGGCCACCCACGCCAGGGCGTCGACCATCTCGATGACGCGTCCGTGCCTCTCGCCGAATGCATACGTCTGCATAACCCCGCCGCGGTTGTACAGGAATACGGCCGCGACCCCCGCCCACACGCCCACGTAGTAGAGGATCGCATCGATCGCATAGGCCCCGATCCGGAGCCCGATCGAGCCGATGTCCACTCGCTCCGGGACGAACGGCAGGAGCGCCTCGTGGAATTCGCGGAGGTCCCGCCAGCGGCGGGAGCGGTCGCGTTCGAGCCCCTTGTGGATGACCGCTTCAAGCGATCTGGAGATCTTCGGCGCGTAGTCATGCAGTGGCGGCGCCGGCTCGGAGGCGATCCTCGCCAGGGCCTCGGCCGCGTCCTGAGCCTGAACGGGCGCACGGCCGGAGAGCAGGTAGTAGAGCGTGGCGGCCACCGAGTAGACGTCGGTCCGCTCGTCCAGCGGCTCACGCTTGATCTGCTCGGGCGAGGCGTACAGGGGAGTCCCCAGGAACGCGCCGGTGCGTGTGAGATCGGCTCCGCCGTCGAGCGCCTTCGACAGACCGAAGTCGCCGATCTTGACCCGGTGGTCGTGGTCCAGAAAGCAGTTCGACGGCTTGACGTCGCGGTGGATCATCCCCAGCTTGTGGAATTCGGCCAGGCCCTCGATCACGTCGAGGATCCGTCCGATCGCCTCCGCCGGCGCGAGCGGCCCGTTCTCCTCAACGTGCGACTGGAGCGTGGTCCCCGGCATCAGCTCCATCACGAGGTACGGCAGGCCGGCCTCCTCGTCGACGGCCAGGACGAAGACGCAACGGGGGTGCGTCACCGCGCTGGCGGTCCGGCCCTCCTGGCGGAACCGCTCCAGGGCCTCGTGCGAGCCCAGGTTGCGAGGAGCGATCAGCTTGAGGGCGACGTGCAGCCCCTGCCTTTCCTCGACGGCCTCAAAGACGGTCCCCATGCCGCCGGAACCCAGCCGACGGACGAGCCGATAGCCGGCGACCTGTTCGGGGAAGGGCTCCTCGGCCTGTCGGGGGCGGGACGAGATGTAGTCGGTCGTCTCGTCGGCCGACCCGAAGGGAGTCGTCCGCGACGGGTCTGATTCGGTCACGGCCGACGGGTCGAGCGGCGAGCCGCAATAGCCGCAGAAGCGCGGGGCCTCGCCCGAGAAAATCAGCACGCGCCGGCAGTTTGAGCAGGCGGCCCGCCCCTCGGCCTGTCCCGGCTGCTCCAGCGTCGGATCGCGCTCCGGCATGCTCGGCTTTCGTCGGGGGGCGTGGGACCTGGATCGGCGTCTCGAAACGCCCGCGCGGATTCACGTTGGTTTTATGGTCGCGACGGCCGCGACGGTCGTCAAGGGGCGGCGTCTTTCCAGGCGGCCGCCTCCTCGCCGTCCACCCGCAAAGTCAAACACTTGGCGCTGCCGCCCGACTTGATGAACTCGGAAAGGTCCAGCGTTCGCGTGGCATATCCCAGCCTCTGGAGATCCGCCGCCAGTCCCGGCGCTCCCTGGTTGAGAACGACCGTCCGGCCCACCACGACTGCGTTGCAGCTAAAGCTCTGGGCCTCCTCGGCGCGGACCTCCACGAGCGTCGGGATGCGTTCGCGAATCACCGCGCGGCCGTATTCGTCGAAGGCTCCCGGATAGTAGATCGCCGCGTCGGGGGCGATCGGGCAGAAGCAGGTGTCGAGGTGATAGTAGCGCGGGTCGACCAACTCCATCGGCAGGACCTCCACCCCAAGCCGCTCGCCGACCCACTGGTGGCTCCTCACGTCGCTGCGGAAGCGATAGCCCGCGAAGAGGGTGTCGCCGCAGAAGAGGGCGTCCCCGGCCCCCTCGAAGTTCATCCCCTCGGGCGTCTCGATGATCTCGAAGCCTCGCGAACGGGCCCAGGCCTCGAAATGAGGCGTTTCCCCCTGCCTCACGCCGAACCGAAACCGCGACGGGATGAACAGATCACGGAAGACGACCCCGGCGTTGGCCGTGAAGACCAAATCGGGCAATCCCTTCACCGGCGTCATCAGGTCGACGTCGACTCCCAAATCGACCAGCGTCCGCTCCAGGGCTTGCCACTGGGCGGCGGCGCGTGCGGGATCGCTGCCGTGCTCGACGCTCATCCACGGGTTGATCTCGTACTCGATCCCGAAATAATCGGGCGGGCACATCAGGATCCGAGGCTGGGACGACTTCGCAACGGTCACGACGGGGCCCTCTCGGTGGTCAGCTCCGCGGCCAGCGAGCGGAGGAACGGCTCGACGTCGGTCACGATCCCGATCGTCTGGAACGACCCGCGATCGGCCAGCTTCGTGACTGTGGCCGGGTTGATGTCCACGCAGACGACCTTCACCCACGCCGGCAGCAGGTTGCCGGTGGCGATCGAGTGCAGGGCCGTCGCAATGCAGAGCGCGAAGCCCACATCCTTCACCGCCTCGCGCATCCGGTCCTGGGCCACGAGAACGTCGGTGATTACGTCGGGCAGGGGGCCGTCGTCGCGGATCGAGCCGGCCAGCACGAAGTCGACCCCTTTGCGGACGCACTCGTACATGATCCCCGAGGTCACAACCCCCTTCTCAACGGCCGCCTTAAGACTCCCCAGCCGACGGACTGTGTTGATCGCCCGTAGATGATGCTCGTGGCCGTGCTCGATCGATTCCCCCTTCGCAATCGAGACGCCCAGGCTCGTGCCGAAGAGGGATTGCTCGACGTCGTGGGTCGCCAGGGCGTTGCCCGCGAAGAGGGTTTGGATCCAGCCTTCACGGACGAGCTTTGAGACGTGCGGCACCGACCCTGTGTGGACGATCGCCGGCCCGCCGACCAGCAGCACCTTCTTGCCGGCCTCGCGAGTCGCCCGGATGCCGTCGGCGACGCCTTGGAGGCTGACCGCCTTGGGTTTTTCGCTGGAGACGTTCGAGGACATGAAGCCGAAGAGCGACGTCTCCCGCGGCCGTTCCTCGGGGAGCACCCGGACTCCGGCGTGGCCGACGACGATCGGGTCGCCGACCTTCACGTGGACCATCGGAATGCACCGCGCCGAGCCGACGACCGCGTCCAGGAGGATGCCGCAGTCCATCTCCTGATCGTCCACGTCGATCCAGCGCCCCTTCACGCGAACCTGGGTGCGCTGGTTGGTCGTGCTGTAGAAGTCCTCCGGGAAGGCCGTCGCCACGTCGGCGGGAACGACGCGCGCGTCCGCCGGATGCAGCGGCGAGGCCCCGTGCTCGACGAGGTCGCCGATGATCTCGGCCACCGCTTCGGGCGTGTCGGCCCGAACGGCGATTCGCGCATAGCTTGGGTCCGACCGACGAGCGCCGATCTTGCACTCGTGGATCTCGAACGTTCCCCCCATCTGGAGGATCCGGTCGAGGATCTTCGGGAGCAGGAGCGAATCGACGATGTGCCCCCGGACCTCGATCTCGTCGACGGCCCCGGTCTTCTTCTCGGCGTTCGACATGGCCTCGGCTCCGCGGAAGTTACTTCGAACCCTCGGAAACTCCCAATCGATTGCCTCGTGGACTCAGAAGTCCCCTCTCCCCCCGGGAGAGGGCAGCCGCGCAGCGGCGGGTGAGGGTTGTGGGCGTTCGGAGGGCGTGTTGGACGCAGGTGATCAAAAACCCTGTCGCTATGCCTACAGGTCCGATGACCCTCACCCGGCCCTTCGGGCCACCCTCTCCCGGCGGGAGAGGGGACCTGGGAGGGCTCCGCCCACCTCGGAATCCTCACTCCCCCAATCGATCCAGCGCCTGCTCCAAATCCGACCGAAGATCCCGCACGTCCTCAATCCCCACGCTCAGTCGGACAAGCCCGTCGTCCACGCCGCGCGCAGCGCGCACTTCGGCCGGGATGCTGGCGTGGGTCATGGTCGCCGGGTGCGAGATCAAGGACTCTACGCCCCCCAGGCTCTCGGCCAGGCTGAACAGTCGGGTGGAGGTCAACAGTTTCCGCGCCGCGGGCCCGCCCCCCTGGAGCCGGATGCTGATCATGCCTCCGTACCCGTTCATCTGCCGGCCCGCCAGGGAGTGGCCGAGGTGCTTGAACAGGCCCGGATAGTAGACGCGTTCGATCTCCCGCCGCGACTCCAGCCAGGACGCCAGCTCGATGGCGTTGGCGTTGTGCCGCTCCATGCGGACGGCCAGCGTTTTCAGACCCCGAAGCGTCAGCCAGGCGTCGAACGGGCCAGGGACGCCGCCGGCCGCGTTCTGGTAGAACTTGATCGGCTCCAGCAGATTTTTCGGCCCCATGACGGCCCCGCCGACGACATCGGAGTGGCCGCCGATGTATTTGGTCGTGCTGTGGACGACGAGATCGGCCCCGAACCGAATCGGCTGCTGGATGTAGGGCGAGGCGAACGTGTTGTCCACCGCCAAAATCGCCCCCGCCTCATGGGCCACCCGCGCGACGCCTTCGATGTCCAGAATCTGGAGCAGCGGGTTCGTGGGAGTCTCGATCCAGATCATCCGCGTCTTCGAGGTCGTCAGCGACTTGAACGCGTCGGGTGCGGAATCCTCCGTGTATCGCGGGATAATCCCCATCGGCCGGCAGACGCGTTCCAGCAGGCGATAGGTGCCCCCGTAGAGGTCGGCTGAGGCGACGATCTCATCGCCGGGCCGAAGCGTCGAGAGAACTGCCGTTGAGGCGGCCAGGCCCGAAGCAAACGCCAACGCCTGCTCGGCCCCTTCGAGCGAGGCCAGGCAGGTTTCAAGCGCCGCGCGGGTCGGGTTGCCGCTGCGGGAGTACTCGTATCCCTTGTGGCTGCCCGGGGCCTCCTGGGTGAACGTGGAGGTCGCGTAGATCGGCACAACCGTCGCGCCGGTGGTCGGGTCGGCCTCCTGGCCGACGTGGATGGCCCTGGTGGCAAAGCCCAAAGTCGTCTTGGTCGATTCCTGGCTCATCGGACGAGGCTCCGTCAGGGCTTGCCGTTGCGGTTCCAGTATTGAACGAGGTCGATCCGCGTGACGATGTCCACGACCGCCCCCTCGGCGACGGCCAGAACCCCCGTGTTGCCGGCGAGCAGCAGACGATACGCCTCGTCGAGATTCGTCGACACGTCGAGTTGGGGCAGGGGACGGGCCATCACCTCGCCCACCTTGACTTTCGAAGGGTCCCGGCGATCGTGGAGAATCCGGGCGACGGTCACCTCCTGGATGCTTCCGACCGCCACGCCGTGGCTCACGACCGGCAGTTGCGAGATCCCCGCCTGCTGCATGGCGTCGACGGCCTCGCGCACGGTGGTCTCAGGCGCGACAGCGGTCAGCGTCCGAGGGCCGCGGTGGCGGAGCAGGTCGCCGATCGAATCCCGAGGCGCTTCCTCCCAGGCCAGGCCGGCTTCCGTCAGCCACTGGTCGTCAAAGAACTTGCTGAGGTAGTTACGTCCGGTGTCCGGGCAAAGTGCGACGACCAGGTCGTCGGCCGTCAGTCGGCGGGCGTACCGCAGGGCCGCCGCGACGGCCGTGCCGCTGGAGCCGCCGACGAGCATCCCCTCCTTGCGGGCGAGTTGCCGGGCGACGTGGAAGGCCTCAGCATCTCCCACGCGGACCCACTCGTCGACGACATGGCTGTTGAGCGTCTTGGGGACGAAGTCCTCGCCGATCCCTTCCACCTTCCACGGCTTCGGCGAGTCGCCCGAGAGGACCGAGCCCTCGGGGTCGGCCCCAACGATCCGGATGTCGGGGTTCTTCTCCTTGAGATACTTGCCGACGCCGGAGATCGTTCCGCCGGTCCCCGCGCCGGCGACGAACGCGGTGATCCGGCCGCCGCTCTGCTCCCAGATCTCGGGCCCGGTGGTCCGGTAGTGGACGTCCGGGTTGGCGAGATTCGCGAACTGGTTGGGACGCCAGGCGTCGGGGATCTCGCGGGCCAGCCGGTCGGCGACGCCGTTGTAACTCTCCGGCGAGTCGGGCGGGACGGCCGTCGGGGTGACGACGATCTCCGCCCCATAGGCGGTCAGCAGACGGATCTTCTCCGCGCTCATCTTGTCCGGCAGGACGAAGATGCAGCGGTATCCCTTGACTGCCCCGGCCATCGCCAGACCGACGCCCGTGTTGCCGGCGGTCGCCTCGATGATCGTCCCGCCCGGCCGGAGGTTCCCACGCCGTTCGGCCTCCTCGATCATCGCCAGGCCGACGCGATCCTTGATGCTGCCGCCGGGGTTCAACGATTCCAGTTTGACCGCGACCGTCGCCGCCAGCCCCTCGGCGAGCCTGCGCAACGGAACGAGCGGCGTCCGACCGACGAAATCCAGGATACTTCCCTGCATGGTGGTCCCTCCTGAGCCCGCCCACCGATCCAGGGCCGCGGCGTCGCGACCGCACCTATCGGCATTCTAGCACCCACCACGAATTCGGCGAGGCCGAGACCGGGCGATCGGCCTTCTGTCACAACTGTCGAGTTGCAAGTTTTGGATCTCGACCCAGACTCCAGGTTTTGGGAATGCATCTGGGGAGGTTCCGTAGATCCCCCGCCACTCTGGAAGACCTCGCCCACATCAAAGGCAAGGCCGAGTTAATCGACGGTCGGATCGTCTACCTTCCGCTCGCCTGCCACGGGTCAGGTAGGACGACGAGACGAATCCTCCACAGCCCTGGCGACCATGCCGACGCCGAGCCCGCCGTCCCAGGCTGGCGCATGGACGTGGACCATATCTTCGCCTGATTGATCAGGACCGGCTCCAGCGAGCGCCTCCTCAAATCTCATGTTCTCGACGTACGGCCGCCCTGTCACCACCTCGCGGAAGCCGCCGAAAAACGCCTGCCAACCGACGCATCAGGTCGAAAAAAGCTCGATCTCAGCACCGAGAATGTCGCTTTACAGCGACATGATTGATTTTTTGATTCCTAAATGTGACTTCCTTAGTCACCATATTCATCTATGGATTGGCGGACGACGTGACTGTCGGTTAGTCTCGCGATCCTACTCATGACTGAACAGTTTTTTCTAACGCGCCCTCTCCATCCCGAAGTTGCATCGAGGTCGAGCTTCGGGCTTCCATGTCGACGAAGAATCGATGCCGTTGGACGCGATAGGTCGGCGACGAAGACAGACGCCAACCAGGAGAAACGCGGCCTTCTTCTTTCGGCCGCGGCGTTCAGCGGGTCTCCCCGCAGCCCCATTAGATTGGACCGACAACGCCCTAGGTCGACCCAGGAGTTCCCCTTTCCATGCAGTTCATCCACCAGATCATCCGCCCGTGGATTAGACATGAACTCCCAGGATGGGGAAAACTCTACAGCAGGTTTATCGAGGGTCCGCGTTACCGCGAGCGGTGGGGTGAGGAAGGCCGTCGCATAATTCGGGGCAAGCTGCACGGATATACGATGGAGCTTGACCTGGGCCAGTGGTCTGATCGGCTGACTTACTTCCTGGGCCGCTTCTACGATCAGGAGATGCAGCTTCTGGCGATCGGCGTACTTCAGCCCGGCGACCGATTCGTCGACGTCGGTGCGAACGTCGGCATGGTCTCACTGCTCGCAGCCAGCCGCGTGGGCGCGACCGGCCTTGTAGACTCCGTCGAGCCCAACCCCACCTGCGTCGAACGACTCCGGTCGGCCGTCGATCGAAACCACATCTCTCATCTCCACGTCCATCCCTGCGCAGCCGCCGACGTCGAGACCGAGATGACCCTGTTCATCCCCAAGTTCAGCGGCGAGGAGGCGAGCCTCGCTGCATTCGACGTCGCGGAGAACGACGATCGATACGAACGCGTCTGCGTTAAGGTCCGGCCCGTTGAAGCGATGCTGGCGCACGACCCGAGACCGCCGATCCTGGTCAAAATCGACGTCGAGGGCTATGAATGCTCGGCCGTCCGCGGAATGGCCGACATGCTCCGCCAGGCGAGGCCCCTCGTGGCTACCGAGATCGCCGCGGATCATCTTGGACGGGCGGGTTGCACGCCCGCCGATCTCATCAGCCTGATGAAAAGTCTGGGCTACACGGGCTGGACGATCGGCTCTCAACGCGCCGGGATCGAGCGGGAGTTCAATCTCACCACCATCGATCCGTCCGCGACCTTCTACAACGCCCTCTGGATCCCCACCGGCGGTCCCGGACTGGCCCGCTTCAATGAGAGCTTCCCCGATCTCGCCCGCCGAATCGGAACCGTCCCTCCCGTTCCCGCCGACTCCTTCGCCAGACCTCGCACGTCGCCCCAAGGATCGGTCTCTCAACTGAATTGACCGCCGATCGCGAGAATCGGCCCCCCGTCAGCCTGCGAGAACCGCAGCGGCGTTCCCGCAGGCTATCGGCGCGCGCTCTGAAAACCGCCCACAGTCTCGCAGAATCGTTACGACCGACCCCGCCGCTTCCGACGACTCGACTAGATTCCCGTTCCGTCCCCCTGAATTGGGAATCCGGGACCATGGTCTCTTCAGACAGGACTCTCGGCGGCCGTTCGCTCAGAGTCGGTCGACGGAAGAGCCGGTCGGAAGCGTGCGTGGTGAGAAATGGTCGGACGAACCCATTCCCGGAAGACCGCTTTCGACCCTAGAGCGTTGAGGACAAATGGGTTGCGTCGAACGGGTTCGATCCGCCTGCTCGACGAAGGAAGCCATTTCGAAGTGACGACGGCCGGCGACCTTCAAGAGACCGCCGGCCGCCGGGGATGTCGATCGGGGGTCGGGTCAGGGGGCGGCGTGGATCGTCGCGGTGAGGTCGAGCGGGGGCTCGCCGGGGACGTCGGTGGAGACGCGGAAGATGCGCCGGAGGTCGCCGCGGGTGGTTCCGTCCTCAGGCTTGTAGGCGACGGTCAGGATGTGCATGGTCTTGCGCTGGCCGTCGAGCGGGGCGACCGAGAAGCCGTCGCCGGCTCCGTCGACCGCCGTGATGGCGAACGGCTGAGACGACCGGATGATGAACTTGCCCTGCTTGGCCTCGGCCGAGGTCGCCTCGCCCATCGCCAGCAGCGAGGGGGACGCGGTCAGGTCGCCGCGGACCCAGCCGGTGACCATCACGGGGATGCTGCGGGTCTCGCGGTCGTTGCTCAGAAGCTGGATCTCGTCCCGGAGCGGCCCGGCGGGGGCGTCGGGCTTGATGCCGACGTCCAGTCGGTACTGCACCGCGCCGGAGGGCTCGCGCTTGGTCTCAACGAGTTGGGCGGTGATCGCCCGGCTGGCGGAGACCATCCGCTCGAACCGCCAATTCGCCCCGTTGATCCGGTCGATCGTGATCGACTGGGTCGCCGACTGACCCTTCACCACGGTGCCGAAGTCGACGGAGCCTGGATTCAGGACGATGTCGGCCAGGATGTGCGAGGTGACGTGCAACCGGACCTCAGCCTCGCGCCCGCTGGCCGTGACGAGGGTCACGAACAGGATCGTGGACTTCTCGCCCAGGAAATTGCGGGTGTCCATCTGGGCCTCGACGGTCGCCGACTGGCCCGGGTTGACCACCGACGCGCTCGCCTGGCCGCTGGTGCAGCCGCACGAGGGACGAAGGTTCAGAATCGTCACCGGCTCGCCCATCCGGTTGATCAGCGTGAACTCGTGCTTGACCTTCGCGCCGCGCGGGACCGGGCCGAAGTGGTGCGAACGCTCGACGAAGAGGGAGTCCGCCCAGTTCGCCGCGTGGACCGTCGCCGGCCCGACCAGCCATACCGCCAGGCAGCCCGTCAGGGCCGCGATCATCCTGCGCCGAGTCATCGTCGCCTCCTGCGATCCCTTCTCTCCACGAATCGACCGAGGGCGCTGCATCCTGTCCCTCGCGACACCCACCTTATCGGCCGGTTCCACCCGTTCCATCCATCGTGCGACGTACCGCCGTCGCACCATTTTCTCCAGACCTCCGCATCATGACGAATAATCGGCCTGTAGCGATCGACCGGGTCGTCTGGCAATCCTTGTCGCCTTCTTCATGAAGCCGTCTTACGATGAGACCCCGTCGGCGCGAAGTGCGACCGACGGGGCCGCCGCGACCCAGGATCCCACCCCATGCCCCCCGCCGAAAAGCCTCGCCCCCCATTGCCGGCCGACGCATTGAGTTTGCCGGCCCGGTTTTACGTCGACGAGGCTCATTACGCGGCCGAACTGGAGCGGCTGTTTCTGGCCCGCTGGTTCTACGCCGGCCGCGAGGCGGAAATCCCGCGCCGGGGGGAATACGTCCTCCGCGAGGTGGGCGATGAGAGTCTGATCGTGACCCGGTCGGACGACGCCCGCATCCGGGCCTTCTTCAACGTCTGCCGGCATCGAGGGACCCGACTCTGCGAGGCCCCCGCGGGGAGTTTCGGCGGGGCGATCCGATGCCCCTACCACGCCTGGGCCTACGACCTTTCGGGCCGACTCCTTGGCGCTCCCACGATGGAGCAATGCCCCGACTTCCGGGCCGAGGACTACCCGCTCATCGAGGCCCGCACGACCGTCTGGGACGGCCACATCTTCCTGAGCCTCGCCGACGACCCGCCGCCGCTCGGCGAGAGGCTCGGGATGCTCGTGGACAAGTTCCAGCCCTGGAAGATGGCCGAGATGGTGCTGGCCGAGCGGGTCGTGTACGAGGTCGCCGCCAACTGGAAGCTCATCATCCAGAACTACTCGGAGTGCCTCCACTGCCCGGGAGTCCACCCGGCGCTCCAGCGGCTCTCCCACTTCCTCAGCGGGGAGAACGTCCAGCCGACGCCCGGGTATCTCGGCGGCAGCATGGAACTACGCGACAAGGTTGAGACCCTCTCACGCGACGGCCGATACGTCGGCGCGTGCGTCCCTGGCCTTGCGCAGAACGACCTGCACCAGGTCCACTACTACGCGATTCTCCCCAACCTGCTCCTCAGCCTGCACCCAGACTACATGATGACCCACCGGCTTACGCCGAAAGGCGCAGGCCGAACGGAGATCGTCTGCGAGTGGCATTTCCGCCCCGAATCGGGCGACTCTCCTGAATTCGATCCTCAGAGCGCCATCGAGTTCTGGGACATGACCAACCGCCAGGACTGGCACGTGTGCGAGCAGATGCAGCTCGGCCTCAAGTCGCGAGCCTACCGCCCGGGACCGTACTCGCCTCGGGAGGATCTCCTGTACGCCTTCGACCGGCTGATCCGAGAGTCGGAGGAGTCGCGATGACGCGGGTCAGCCGTCGCTGCGGATGGCCTCGACGGGGCAGGCCTCGGCGGCCTCGTCGTAGAGTTCGCGCTCCTCGGGGGTCGCTG
This sequence comes from Paludisphaera rhizosphaerae, assembly GCF_011065895.1. NCBI lineage: Bacteria > Pseudomonadati > Planctomycetota > Planctomycetia > Isosphaerales > Isosphaeraceae > Paludisphaera > Paludisphaera rhizosphaerae. Next base: position 48,900 of record NZ_JAALCR010000028.1, read on the forward strand.
GGGCGCGAAGGACCTCGCTGCGGCCTTCCTCCTCGTTGCGGACGAAGAGTTGGGGGGCCGTCTCGTGGCAGAGGTCGCAGTCGATGCAGTCTTCGTTGATGTAAAAGGGGCCATGTCGGATCATCGTGGTGCGCCACCAGTTTCAACGGGGATCGTCGTCAAGGGCCGGCTTGTAAGCCACGTCTTCCAGGGATTCGGCCTGAGCCTCCCAGTAGAAGAGAAACAGGACGATGGAGCCGAGAGAGCCGAGGACGCCGAGCAGACTGTCGGCGACCGCTCTGATAATAGGATCGGCCAGAAGTCCCGTATCGTCGAGAAGCCCTCCCACAACGACCGAGACGAGCCCGATGATGAGGATCACGCCGCCGGCCCCCGCGACGATCCGCCAGGCCCTCCCGGCGACGAGCCTCGCGCTGCGGCGCCTGGAGTCAAGGATCGGGGAGTGTTCGAGGACGATCACCTCGTCGACGAGGCAGTAGTAGACGTAAAGGATCAGCGCGGGGATCGCCCCGAGGAGACGAATCACCGGCGGCAGGCCGACCAGGAAAAAGACCACCCCGGCAGACAGGACGAAGAAGGTCGCCACGACGCGCGCCGCGAAGACCCGCCACCAGGCTTCGACGCCCGCACGGGCGACGTCCTGGAATGTCGATCGACGGCCGGACATCCGCTCGGCCAGCAAGACGATCAGGCCGGCGGCCGTGATCGGGCCGAAGAAGAGGTCGACGACGAGCTTCATCGGGATCGAGGCCAGAGGGTCGCCGCCCAGGCCTTCGCGCTCGACGATCAACTCAGCGGCGATGTTCCCGGGAAGGCGAATCATCAGCACGAGCGCGGCGATCACCGGAAGCTGCTCGAAGAGGAGCCGCAGCGCGGTTGCGATCTTCGCGGGCGTCGTGGGGGGGACGGTCAGCGGCTCAAAGCCGCGTCCCTCGACGTCGGCCGGATGGGCGTCCCGGTCGACGAATTCGGCAGGTTCGCCGACGCGTGCGTCGCAATACGGGCACGCGCCGGCGGTCGCCTCAAGTCGATCGCGGGTCAAGAGCGCCCGGCATTTCGGGCACTCCCAGTAGCTCCGCATGGGAAGAAGTCTCGAAGATCAGACGGTCTTGGCCTTGATCCAGGGCATCAGCGCCCGCAGCCGCTTGCCGACCTTTTCCACCGGGTGCTCGCGCTCCTGGCGGCGGAGGGCCTGGAACATCGGCTTGCCGGCCTTGTTCTCCAGGATGAAATCGCGGGCGAACTGGCCGGACTGGATCTCCTTGAGGGCCTTCCGCATGGCGGCGCGGGTGTCCTCGGTGATGATCTGGGGGCCGCGGATGTAGTCGCCGTATTCGGCCGTATTGGAGATGCTGTAGCGCATGTAGTCGAGCCCGCCCTGGTAGATCAGGTCGACGATGAGCTTCAGCTCGTGGACGCACTCGAAGTAGGCGCTTTCCTCCTGGTAGCCGGCCTCGATGAGCGTCTCATAGCCCATCTTCACCAGAGCGCTGAGGCCGCCGCAGAGGACGACCTGCTCGCCGAAGAGGTCGGTCTCGGTTTCCTCGGCGAAGGTGGTGCGGAGCACGCCGGCGCGGGTGCCGCCGATCCCCTTGGCGTAGGCCAGGGCGAGCTTCTCACCTTCGGGAGAGCAGCCCTCGCCGGTGGCGATGAGGCAGGGGACGCCGCCGCCGCGGGCGTACTCGCTGCGGACCAGGTGGCCGGGGCCCTTGGGGGCCACCAGGGCGCTGTCGACCCCCTTGGGAGGGACGACCTGGCCGAAGTGGATGTTGAACCCGTGCGAGCAGAGGAGCAGGTTGCCCGGCTTCAGCTTCGGCTTGATGTCGTTGTTGTAGACTTCGGCCTGGAACTCGTCGGGCAGGAGGATGTTGATCAGGTCGCCCTTCTCGGCCGCCTCGGCCGCCGAGACCGGCTTGAAGCCGTGCTCCACCGCCAGATCATAGTTGGGCGAGCCCGGGCGCTGGCCGACGACCACGTTGCAGCCCGAGTCGCGCAAGTTCTGGGCGTGCGCGTGCCCCTGGCTGCCGTAGCCGATGATCGCCACCGTCTTGTTCTTCAGCAGCGACAGATCGGCGTCCTGGTCGTAGTACATCTGGGCGGGCATCACGTTCTCCTCGGAGGCGTCTTCTGGCTGGGGGTAGGGAGAGAAAAAGCAGGGCAACTCACAGGTCACCGGCAATCAACCGGGTGGCATGGCCACGCTGGCGTGGCCATGGACCGGTGCTGGAAGTTCGACGATCCGTCGCCGATCGCATGCCCACGCGAGCGTGGGCATGGCACCCGTTGCGCGACCCTCGCGAGGAACTCGTTCAGGGTCGCCGGGGGAAACTCAAAGCTCGGAGTGGCCGTGGACCATGGGGGCGGCGTCCTCGACGGGCGTCGGGGCCGGCTCGTCGGGTTCGTCGAAGCGGGGGAGGCCGCGAACGAGAGCGATCCGGCCGGTGCGGGCCAGCTCCAGAATGCCGTACTCGCGGACGGCCTCGACGAACGCCTCGACCTTCTTCTCCTGGCCGGAGATCTCGATCATCAGCGTCTCGGTCGTGACGTCGACGATCCGCCCGCGGAAGATCTGGACGATCGACTGGATCTCGGTCCGGTTGGCGGCGGTGGCCTTGATCTTGATCAGCATCAGGTCGCGCTCGACGAAGTCCTCGCTGGAGATGTCGTGGACCTTGACCACGGTCACGATCTTCTCAAGCTGCTTGCGGACCTGTTCGAGATAGCGCTCGTCGCCGCGGACGACCACGGTGATCCGCGAGAGATCCGGGGCTTCGGTCTCGCCGACGGCGAGGCTGTCGATGTTGAAGCCCCGCGAGGCGAACATGCCCGAGACGTGGGCCAGTACGCCGGGGCGGTTCTGTACGAGGGCGGAGAGGACGTGGCGGTTGCCCCTCGTCTGCGAGGGCTGCTTGGCGGAGGACGTCGAGGTCTGAGCCTTATCGTTTGCCATCACCACTTCCCCAGGGATCGGCGGCCTCGCCGCCGGCTGGCGTCGTCCGGGTCTCGGCGACGCATCGGTTTCGGAAATCTGAAGTCGTACAAGGCCGGACGCGTCAGTGTACCACAACTCGGGCGGTTGCCGACACGTCGACCTAGAACAGAGGCGACCCCGCCCCGCCGGGTTCGGTCCGGCGGGCGGGGTCGGAGGCTTTTCAGCAAGGTCGGGCCGTCCGGACCGTACTCAGTGGCCGGGGATCGAGAAGCCCGGCGGCAGACCGCCGGCGCCGCCCGGGAAGCCGGGAGGCATGGCGCCGCCGGGGGCCGCGGTCTTGGGCTTCAGCGGGACGACCAGCGCCGCACGGTCCAGGTCGACGGAGCGGAAGCTGTCGCCGGGGGTGACGTAGTACCAGGCGGCGAAGCGATCGGTCAGCTCCTGGGCCCGCTTCTTGCCATCGGCGACCTTCTTGTCGTAGTCGGCCTTCTCGCGTTCGGCCTTCAGCTTGGCGGCCTTCTCCTCGGCCGGGTCGGCGGCGATGACCTTGTCGGGAAGCTCGCCCGGGGCCGGGGAGGGATCGGCCAGCGGTTCGGCCTGGGGCGCGGGGATGAGCGCGGGGTCGAAGGCGACGGTGACCATGACGTAGCGGTTGTCGGCCGCGCCGCCGGAGGTCTTCTCGTCCTTCTTGGCGGCGTCCTTCTTCGCCTCGGCGTCGTCGCGCTCGCCGGCCGTCAGCTGGTCGCCGACGCCCAGGGCGACCTCGCCGAAGCGGAGGGTGTAGACCACGCCGTCGTCGCAGTAGGCCCGAACGTCTCCCTGGTTGGACAGGAGCTGGTTGTCCTTGGTCATGTAGAAGCCCTTCCCCTGGAGCGAGGCGAGGGCCTGCGTGGAGATCGTGATGCCGCTGCCGTCGTCCTTCTTGAGATCGCGGGTCAGGCCGGCGGGCTTGGAACGGACGCCGACGATCTTGAGGTCCGACAGAGTGTTCGTCAGGGTCCGCAGCTTGTCGTCGTCAAGCTGCATTCCTTCGGGGAGGCCGCCTACGAGCGTCCAGGGGTCGGTCGCGTTCTTGCGCTCGATATCCAGGACTTCGCCCTTCTGATAGCCCTGTTCGAGGTTGACCTTGTAGTCGTCGAACTCGACCTTGCGGAGCTTGCTGGCGTCCAGGCCCAGGAGGTTGGTCTCGATCCAGTCCGCGAACTTGGTGGAGGGCTCGGCCTTGAGCTTCACGCCGTAGATCCGGTTCTTGCCCGGGACTCGGACGTAATACTCGTCGGTGCGGTCCTTGATCTTGCCGCCGATGATGAAGTCGGCGAGCACCTTTTCCGAGGCGTCCCGCAGAGTGATCCGCTTGCCGCGGCCCTTGAGCGAGGGTGCCTTGGCGTCGAGCGGGTCGACGACCCCCATCTTCTCCTGATCGTCGGGGGCGTCCGACCGGATCGTGTCCTTGGTCAGGTCCATGAGCGCCGCGGCCGTCTTGGAGAGGCGGTCGCGGGCGTCGGCCGGGTAGCCGTAGTGGGACGGGATGACCCACTTGTTGTTCTGGAACTTGACCTGGAACCGCGCGGCCGTGGCCGTGGACGGGTCGTAGTCGACCACGTCCAGATCGGTGCAGGCCAGGGGGTCCTTGAACTCGGGGAAGAACGGCTGGCCCTGGTCGGAGAACGTCTCGGGCCGTGCGGTGTAGTCGCGGGTCGCGATCATCGCCATCCCGGTCAGCACCAGGGCGACGGCCGCGAAAACGGCGGTCTTGCCTGTCTCGGTCATCGTCGGTCGGTCCTCTTCAATTCGTCTGCGTATCTCGTCGTGGACGCTGGGAACGACCTTCGGTCAGGCCATCCGCTTGGGGCTGGCGCCGAGGTTCTCGCGACGGAGGCGGCCCAAAAGCACGAGCAGGCCCAGGATCATCGGCGGGAGCGGCGGGACGAACGCGGCCAGGTAGCGAACCCGGTTCTCGATCGCCCGCGTCTTGCGCTCGGACTCGGCGCGGCCCTCGCGGATCTTGTTCAGCTTCTCGTCCTCGATCTTCTGCTTCTCGACGTCCAGCCGGCGCTGGGCGACGTCCTGGAGATTGGCCAGCATGATCTCCTTGGTCCGCTCGTCGAGGTCGGTCCGAGCCTTGACCTGTTCGACCTGCTTGTCGAACGCCTTCTGGGCGCCCTCAAGCTCGGTCTTGGCGGCGTCCTCGGCGACCTTGGTCTGGGCGTTGAGGTCTTCGAGGAAGTTGGACGTCTGGGCCTCGATCGTCGTCAGCGTCCGGTGCTCGGGCCGCTTGCCGCGAAGCGCGATGAACGACTCGTCGCCGGCCAGCACGTCGACGCAGTTGAGGACGAACGTCACGTTGTCGAAATCGAGGTTCTCGATCTTGCGACGACGGATTTCGAAGAACTGCTCGGAGACCATGTCGAGGTCGGCGATGGCGATGACGTTGATCGTCCCCGGCTTCGCCTCCTTGGCCGCTTCGTCCTTCTTCTCAGCAGGCTCAGCCTTCTTGGAAGGTGCGGCGTCCCCCTTCACTCGGGCGGCCAGGGTGTAGGCCGTATTCGTCGCGAAGTGGCGACGGCGCGGGTTGATGCCGCTGACGCCCATGAAGCCCTGCTGAACGGCCTCGGACCACTCGACCACGCCCCCCTTGGGACTGGTGCGGAGCAGGGGGGTGAACTCCGGCGAGCCGCCGCCGTTGCGCGAGCGGAGCAGGCCGGGGAACAGGGCGACGATCTCCTGGAGACCCGCCGACGCGGCCTGGTCGGGATTGAAGGCGTCCTTCGCGCCGCTCCCCTTGCCGATGAAGACGACCTCCGGGGGCATGTCGGCGAGTTGCGGGTGGGGGTTGTAGCTGTTCCAGACGATCTCAGTCGTCGGCCATTCGACGTTGATCAGCTCCAGGAGTTCCTTGAGGTCCCCCTTGGGCTCGGGAGGCTGGCCGCCGCCGAACGGCCCGCCGGCTGGCTGGCGAGGAACCTCGGGGGCGATCTGCGGGTTGTCGACGGGGAACGGATCCATCAGCAGCAAGGTCGCGCCGCCGGCCTTGACGAAGGCCGTCAGGTTGTCGATCTGCGGCTGGGTCAGCGACGACGGTTGGGCGACCAGCAAGACGCCCAGGTCGGTCGCGATCGGCGCGTCGGGCGAAACCGAGCTGACCTCGTACTGCTTCTTCAACTCGGTGACGATCGACCACTCGGGCGACTGACCGAAGCTCCGCTGGTCGAAGCCCCCCATCAGCTTGGCGTCGGTCGAGAGGATGCCCACCTTCTTGCGGGCGCTCCGCGAGGCCACCTGGATCGATCGGGTCAGTTCGTACTCCACCGGCAGGCCGCGGTCGAAGAAGGGGATGACCACCTCCTCCAGGCCCGACGTGAAGGCGACGCCCAGGAAGATCTCCGAAGAACTCTGCTTGGCCTGGTCGGCCGAGAAGACCCGCTTAGGCTCGATACCGAACTGCTTCTCCGCGTCGCGGGCGGCCGTCGAGAAGGTCTCGGTCGGGATCAGGTTGAGCTGAATCCGGCCGCCGCTGCGGGCCTGGATCTCGTTCAGGTAGCGGAGCAGGTCGTTCTTGGTCTCCACGTAGTCTCGGGGGACCTCCGGGCTGTAGAAGGCCTGGATCAGAACGGGGCGGTCGGCGGGGATCTTGCGGATCAGCTCGATGGTCTCGGGCGAGAGCGTATTCAGGCCCTCGCTGCTGGCGTCGACGCGCCCCCCGATCAATCGGCCGACCAGCACGTTCGCGCTGAAGAGGGCCAGCAGCAGGCAGAGGAACCGGATAGCTGCATGACCTGCGCGTCCTCGACCAGCCTCGCCGCCCGTCCAGTGGCGACGGCCCAGCAGCAGCATGTTCAGGTAGAGCATCGCCGCCGTAAGGCTGACGAAATAGAAGAGCCCGGAGAGCGGGATCACCCCCTCGCCGAACGGGCTGAACTGCTGCGGGACCGACCAGCCCTCAAGCTGCCGACGGAGGTCGCCGCCGGTGGGCGAGCCCAGGTAGCCGATGAAGATCGGCACGGCGCAGAAGAGGGCCCCCAGGATGAACGCCACCGTCACGTTCGACGACAGCAGCGAGGCCACCATCCCCACCGCGATCAGCAGCGCCCCCATCAGCCAGTAGCCCAGGTAGGTGGAGAACATCACCCCCATGTCGGGCCTTCCCAGGTACCAGAGCACCAGCAGGTGGCTCATCGAGAAGAGCAGGGCGACCGTATAAATCCCCAGCGCGGCCAGGTACTTGCCCAGGACGACGTCCAGGTCGTGGGCCGGCAGCGTGAAGAGGAGTTCGTCGGTCCCCTGCCGGCGCTCGTCGGCCCACAGGCTCATGGTGATGGCCGGGATGAAGAAGAGCAGCAGATACGGCATGTACCGGTTGAGCTGATCCAGGTTCGCCAGGTTGTTCGTGAAGAACTCGTCCCGCCAGAAGGCGACGGCCGACGAGATCAGCACGAACAACGTGATGAACACGTAGCCGGCCGGGTTGCTGAAGTAGCTCTGCAGGTTCCGCTTGAAGACGGCCCCGACGACGTGGGGGCGGAACGGGTGGATCGCGGCCCGACCGGATCGGTCGACGTCGGGCGCGGGCTGCTTGCCGGGTTCGGTCTGGAGCGTGGCCACCGCGGGTTTCCTCTTAGTGTTGCGTCGAACGGTCGAAACGAGCGGCGGGGGCGTCGGCGGCTTCGACGCCGGCCCCGGCCAGTGGGCGATGGATGTCGGTCGCTGCGACGGCCGGCCTCAAACGGGCTGGGCCGTCAACTTGTAGAAGGACTCTTCAAGCGAGCCGTTGCGCTTGGCCAGTTCGGCCGGAGCGCCGTCGAAGACGAGCTTGCCGTCGTGGATGAACAGAACGCGGCCGGCGATCGGTTCGACCTCTTGCAGAATGTGGGTCGAGACCAGCACGGTCTTGGTCTTCCCCAGATCGCGGATCAGGGCGCGAACGCCCCGGATCTGGTTGGGGTCGAGGCCGCTGGTGGGCTCGTCGAGGATCAGGACCTCGGGGTCGTGGAGGATCGCCTGGGCCATCGACGTCCGCTGGCGATAGCCCTTGGAGAGCTTGCCGATGGCTTTATGAGCGACGGTCCCCAGTGCGCACTGGTCGACGACCGCATCGAGGCGATCGCGAAGCCTCGCGCTGGACATCCCTCGGGCGGCGCCGAAGAACTTGAGCAGCCCGAGGGGGGTCATGTCGGTGTAGAGCGGGCCGTTCTCGGGGAGATACCCCAGGCGCTCGGCGGCGGCGATCCGATCGGACTGGACGTCGATCCCGGCGATCCGGGCCTCGCCGTGAGTCGGGGCCGTAAAGCCGGTGAGCAGTCGCATGGTGGTCGTCTTGCCCGCGCCGTTGGGGCCGAGGAAGGCAACGACTTGCCCCTTGGGGATCGTGAACGACACGTCGCGGACCGCCAGAAACGACCCGAATTGCTTGCAAAGTCCGTCGGCTTCGATCATGACCGGCGTAGACATGCCGATTCACCCCTCCCAGACCATGGAAAGCGCCGAGGCCGGCCGCTCGACGCGGCCCGGGCCGACGCGGGGCGGCCCGGCGGCCGATCGCGGCCGCCCCCCCTCGGATGTACCTACCCTCGCACTCGCGGACCGCGCGGACGCCGGGCGTCCAGCATCGATACGCGACTCCGGCGGAAGAGGTTCATTATGCGCCGGCCGCCCGGACGACGCAACCGGACGAACCGACCGCCGAAAACTCATAGAAAGCCTTGGATGTCATGATTGACGCGACCCCTCTGTCCGAATAATCTCAAAGTTAGTCACATCGGAAGTCCCGCGTCGTATGAGTTGGATCAAGGAGGAGTGCCGGCCGCCGGCCCGCGTCTCCTCCCGCATCGCGGTTTCGTGCATCTCAAACCCCACGCTCGATCGCTCCAGAACGATCCCCTTGAGGGAGTACCTTTCATGCACTCACGCGATGGAAGGGCCGAGGCCCGGACGTCTCGTCGTACCGTTTCGCGCGCGGCCGCCGCAGCCGTGGGCGTCGTCGTCGTTCTGGCGGCGGGCGCGCTAAGGTCGAACGCCGGCGACGGGCCGACGGACAAGACGCCGGCTGCGTCCAAGTCCTCGCCCGGTTCGGCGAGTTTTCTCGACCCACTGCTTCAGAAGGAGTGGAAGGACGCCGGCCTGAAGCCCGCGCCGGTCGCTCGCGACGAGGAGTTCCTCCGCCGCGTTTACCTCGACATCCTGGGGCGAACCCCCACCGTCGCCGAGGCCCGAGAGTTCCTCTCCGTCAAGGGTGGTCCCGAGAAGCGCAACCGTTTGGTCGACCAGCTTTTGGAGAACGTCGACTATCCCAAGAACATGGCCACCGAATGGTCGATCCTGCTGCTGGGACGCGGCCGCCAGGAGCGAAACGTCGACCGCGCCGCTCTGACGGCGTGGCTTCGGAAGCAGTTCTCGGCGAATCGTCCCTGGAACGAGATCGTCTACGACCTGGTGACGGCCAGCGGGTCGAACAAGGACAACGGCGCGGTCAACTATACGCTCGCCCACCTGGAGAGCGAGGCCGTGCCGTTGACCTCGCGCACCGTCCGCCTCTTCCTGGGCCAGCAACTCCAGTGCGTCCAGTGCCATGACCATCCCCAGAACGACTGGAAGCAGGCCGACTTCTGGGGGATCAACGCCTTCTTCCGCGGCATCAAGCGCGAGGAGAAGCGGATGGTCGACGGCACCGGCCTGGAAAAGGTCGACCACGTCGAGTTGAAAGACGTCCCAACCGAGGGGTTCGCCAAGTTCGACCGCCGGAACGGCATGATGGGGATCGCCTTCCCCAAGTTCATCGACGGCCGGAAGCTTGAGAAGCCGGAGAAGGCCCTGCGGCGGGTGGAACTGGGCAAGCTCATCACCGAACCGACCGGCGACCTGCTCCCCCGCGCCATGGTCAACCGGATGTGGGCCCACTTCATGGGCCGCGGGTTCGTCAACCCGGTCGACGACATCGGCCCCCATAACACGCCCGTGATGCCCGACGTCTTCGACAAGCTGACCCAGGAATTCCATGAGAGCGGCTACGACCTGAAGCAGTTGATCCGCTGGATCACCTCGTCGGCCGCCTATCAGGTTTCGAGCGTCCGTCCCGGCAAGGAGAAGCCCGAGGACGATCTGTTCAGCGTCGCGGCCCTCCGTCCGCTGAGCCCCGAACAGTTGTTCGACTCGCTGCTCACCGCCACCGCCGCCCACAAGACGGGGAGCGGCCGCAACGACGACAAGCGCGACGCCTGGATGCGCCAGTTCCTCTTCACCTTCGGCAACGACGAAGGGGACGAGGCCACGAGCTTCCAGGGGACGATCCCTCAGTCGCTGATGATGATGAACGGCGAGTTGATGCGCGACGCCCTTTCCGGCAAGCCGGGAAGCTTCCTGGCCGACGCCGTCGAGCAGGCCGGACGCCAGCGCAGGCCGTCGGCGTTCATGGTGGACCAGCTCTATCTGGCCGCCCTGAGCCGTCACCCTTCGAACGCCGAGGCCTCAGCGGCCGTACATCATTTAGAGTCATATCCCGACGCGATCCCGTTCCTCCAGGATCTGTTTTGGGCCCTGCTCAACTCGAACGAGTTCATCCTCAACCACTGACACGGTCGTCCCAAAGGAGCCTTCGTCCATGACGCCTCCGATCATCACCCCCCGAGGGATGCACCGTCGCCACTTCCTCGGACACCTTGCGGCCACCACGCTTGGCATCCCCGCGGCGCAGTTCTTCAGCTCGCTGCGGGCCAATGCGGCGGTGGCCAAGAAGAACCAACGAAGCTGCATCGTCCTCTGGATGTCGGGCGGCCCGAGCCACCTGGACATCTGGGACCTGAAACCCGACAGCGAGAAGAACGGCGGCCCCTTCAAGCCGATCGCGACCTCCGCGCCGGGGGTCTCGATCAGCGAGCATATGCCGAAGACCGCCAAGCAGATGCATCACCTGAACGTCATCCGCTCGCTGGACTCCAAGGAGGGGAACCACGAGCGCGGGACGTATCTGATGCACACCGGCTACGTCCCCAACCCGACGGTCGTCCACCCCGGCTGGGGTTCGACGGCCGCCTTCGAGCTGGGGAGCCAGATGGAGGACTTCGACCTCCCCCACTGCGTCTCGATCAACACGCCGGGGCAAGGCGCTGGGTTCCTCGGGATGTCGTACACGCCCTTCATGGTCGGCAACCCGAACGCCCCGATCGCCAACCTGGCCCCGCCGAAGGACGTCGATGAGATGCGGCTGGACCGCCGGCTCCAGATGCTCAGCCGGGTCGAGAACGACTTCATCAAGCAGCGCGGCGCGCAAGCGGCCCAGGATCACAAGGCCGTCTACGCGAAGACGATTCGGATGATGAACTCGAAGTACAAGGACATCTTCAAGCTCGACTCCGAGCCCGACGCCGTTCGAGAAGCCTACGGCAAGGGCCAGTTCGGCTCGGGATGCCTGCTGGCCCGCCGGCTGGTGGAGCAGGGGGTGACCTACGTCGAGGTCGCGATGGGAGGCTGGGACACCCACGCCGACAACTTCGACGCCCTCTCGACGAGGCTCCTGCCGCAGCTCGACCAGGGGATGGCCGCCCTGACCGCCGACCTGGCGAGCCGAGGTTTGCTCGACACCACGACGATCGTCTGGATGGGCGAATTCGGCCGCACGCCGAGGATCAACCAGAACGCCGGCCGCGACCACTGGCCTCGTAGCTGGTCGGTCGTCATGGGCGGCGGCGGCATGAAGGGGGGCCAGGTCATCGGCTCGACCGACAAGGACGGCGTCGACGTCTCCGACCGCCCGGTCGGCGTCATGGACTTGATCGCGACCATGACCAAGTCCATGGGCATCGGCCTCGATACATCCTACACGACCCCTCGCGGTCGGCCGATGCGAGTCGTCGACGGCGGCAAGCCGATCGCCGAACTCATCGGCTGACAGCCGTGAAGTTCGATTCGAAACCTTCGCTCAGGCCCCCGCGACGCTCTCGCGGGGGCCTGGTCCTTTGGTGGCCCAGCCGGCCGCCAGCGCCAGCCCGCAGCCGATCAAGGCGAGCGGCCCGCCCGCCACCGCGGCCAACGAGAGGCTCGCCGCGGCGATGAGGCTCTGCGCTCCGATCCGCCGCGCCGAGGTCAGGCCAGCCAGACCCAGGCCGAGCAGCAGAGCGAGCAGCAGGAGCGAACGCGCCCGGCTTTCGGTTAGCACGGCGGGCTCGCCCGATGGATCGTCGACAGCCTCCAGGCGGAACGGCGGATCGGCCAGGCCAGGCGAAGGGCCGGCGAAGAACGTGGGCCGCCCCAGCCGCCGGATCCGCTCGCGGTCGGTCTGTTCGGGAACGGACGGCCCGGGAGAGGCCTCCTCGGGCCGCTCCAGTCCTAGGTAGTCACGGGCCGCGGCGATCGGCTCATCTAGACCGGTGGGCCGGAGCGCCTCGGCCATCTGAACCCGCGACGCATTGACCACTTCCAGATCCCTCGCCGCCCGCTCGCGGCGAGCCAGGTCGGGGCTCCGCAATGCGGCCAGCAGCGCGTGCTCGGCCTCGCGGAGTGCCGACTCGTGGTCGATCAGGAGCGATGACAGCCGCTCCCGATCGGCGCCTGAGCCCCGGTCCATCACGGCGATGAGGTCGAAGATCCGACGCCCGATCCGGTCGGCTCGATCAAGCTGAAGCCGCTCCGATCCGACGGCCTCCAGTCCGGCGGCCGACGGCCGGACCGTCCTCCCCGGCGGCGCGTAGACCGCCACCAGGGCCGGCGTCCGACCATCGCCGACGCGAGGGACGGCCAGCGAGGTCGACGCCGTCCCATCCAGCGCCCGCCGGTCCATCATCCAGGTCAACCCGACGATCCCGGCGGCGTCGGCCCCCATTGGGATGGTCCATCGCGACTCTGCGTCGAGCAGCGGAACGACGGCTGCCCCATCGACCGAAGCCCTCAGCAAACGCCCCCCCTCCGGCGGCGCGACGGTCAGAAACCTTCCGGAGCGCGGCTCGACCTGGAACGAGGCCGTCCCCAGCGCCGGTCCGCCCCCGCCCAGGACATAAGACACCTCAGCCGACCGCGCCCGAGCCGCGGCGTCGAGCGAGCCGGCTCCGGCCTCCTCGGCGGGCGGCTGAACGGCGAGCATCCAGCCTTCGCGACGTTCGACGTGATACGCCCTCGCGGGAAGGTCCACCGAAGCGCCGAACTCGTCGTCCTGAAACCGGCTCGCGTACGAGATCTCACGGAGCCCCGCCGATCCCGATGTGGCGGGGAGAGTCGCCGTGGCGAACACCAGCGCGAGCGAGGAGTCGACGAATCCCCGACCTAGTGGAACGATCTCCGGAAAAACGACCTCGCGGCCTGGGGTGATCGCCGTTCGAGACCGCAGCACCAGCCGTTGAGCCCCCCAGATCGGTCGCCCCGGGATGATCGTCCAGTACGTCGAGGAATCCCGCGACTCGGTCGTGGGCTGAAACTCCTGCCCTGCGAGCTGAATCTGTGCTGAGGCGTTCCACATGGTCGGCAACTTGAGATGGATCGCCTCCAGCGGGCCGCCGGCGACCTCGTAGCGGAGGACCGCCACCCACTCAGCCGAATCGGGATGAACGGTCAACTGGCTGCCGATCGTCACGTTGACGCGAGGCGGCTGCGGCGCCCAGCGCAGCTCCCCTGCGTGCCCAGGATCGTCGACGCGGTACGTCTGCCGAGTCCAGGGGCCGTTGGGAACAGCCCCGGTTTCGGCCTGCCCGGACGTGAGAAGCGAAACGCCCGAATCAGTCGCCAGATCAACGCCTCCGCGTGAGAGGACCTCCAGCGACCCGCCCGCCCCGCGCCCCTCGAACGCATCGACCCAGGGGAGCCGGAGTCGATGCCGGCGGAGTCCTGACGCGGCGGCGAGTTGAGGAACGGGAATCCAGCCGCGGACCTGAATCGTGCGACGAGACTTCAGGTCGATCCGATCGAACCGCAGTTGAAGCGGCCCCTCGTCGCGACGGCTCCAGTCGGTCATCCCCGCCGACTCAACGTCCAGGACGATCAGCTCACGGGGAAGTTCAAGGTCGACCTTGTCGAGCAGGCCGCTGATCTCGGACAGTTCCACGTCGAACTGACAGTCGACTCGGCCGGAGTCGACCTGGAGGCGGGTCGCGACTCGTCGGCGATAGCGCGTGGGCGAGGGCCCCGTGCGGAACTCGACGACGTCCTTCGCGCTCAGCCGAAGCGTTCCGGCGAAGGTGAGCGGATCGTCGGGGAGCGTTCCCCAGGCTCGGACGAAGGTCTCGTCGCCGACCGGCTCGGAGTCGAGCGCGGGCTCCAGGCGACCCGTCCAGTGGCCAGGGCGGCGAACGGCCAGCAGCCCGGATTCGCGGTCCACGCCCAGGGGCTCCACGCGCGGGAATCGGCGAGTCGCCGCACCCCCGGGATCGCCGCCGCGAAGGGGGCGCCAGAAGTCCAGGGCGACGGTCGTCCGTTCGGTGATCGGCGGGTCGATGCGCGCAATCCACTCGGGGTTTTGGGGCGTCCCTCCCCAGGAGGAGTCGACCAGCCCCGGGATCTGCACCGACCGCGGCACCAGCCCCGGCTCCAGGGCGACCCGGATCGTTGAGATCCGCCGTCGAGGGCGGTAGGTGAGTCGAGCACGAACGCGTTCGCCGGCCGGATCCAGGTCCCAGAGCATCAGACTTTCGACGGTCGCCGCAGCCTGATCGACGTCCTGGTCGCCAGCGTTCCAGCCCACGCTGATCCGGTCGACCGGCCCAAGGACGGCCTTGATCGTCTGATCCTCGCCGGCGACGACGCGGCCCCGCGCAACGATCCGCTGACGGGCGCCCAGCGGTTGCTCCAAGCTCAGGCGGGCCGCGGGCGCTGCGTTGATCCGAAGGTCGATCGCCTCCACGCCGCCGTCGCGGAGTGGCGAAGTTAGCCGACGCAGCCGCAGCCGGCTCGTCTTGTCGGCGGGGACCAGCACTGTCGCAGACTCTCCTCCGGCCGCGACGATCACCGGCGCACGACGGTCGTCAAGAAAGGCTTCGAGGTCGTGAGCGTCGCCGACAGGGAACTCAAATCGCGTGAACCCCGGCTCCGCCTGCACCTCGTACTCACTGATGATCACCAGTTCCCGCCCCTCGCCGCGCGTGACGCGGTGTTCGGCGGAGAGGATCGACGGCCCTTGCTCGGTCGCCGCCGCGGACGGGAGCGGTCGGGCGCGATCGAGGAGGCTCTTGTAGTCGGCTTCCCGAAGGACGACTCGCGAGGGCGAAGCCGCAGGGTCGAACTCCCCGTCGTAAGGGATCAGTGCGCGGATCGGCTCGACGGGGCCGCCGGCCTGTTGGGCGGCGGCCTGAGACAACCAGGCGGCAGCCAGAGTCCAGGCCGCCAGGCGCATGCCCCGTCGCCCCAGAAAGGTCCGCTGCCTCCCTGACGGAGTCCCCGGCGGCCGGATCGGTCGAAACAGGGTCTCGCGGAGAAGGCGCCCCAGCCTGACGAGCAAAACGGCGAAGGCCCCGACGAACGGCCCGGCCGTGATGGCGGCGGGGACTCTGGTCAACCCATCGTGTACGACGACCATCGCAATCATCAGCGTCAGCGGCGCGATCAGACCGCGCCGAGCCGAGACGACCCGGCGCATCCCGATCACGAAGATCACCAGCGCCAGGGCCCATCCCAGCGTCGCGAGCGAGGCGGCGTCGGCCGTGGCGACTGCGGCTTCGGGATCGGGCCAGGAGGTCGCGGAGAGCCGCCACGTCGACCAGCCCGGGGCTCGGCCCAGCCGACTGGAGGGCGCCTCGGAGGTGGAGGGCTCGCCCCGCCAACGGCCGACGGACTGGAAGCGATCGGTCGCGTCCGCCCCCCACATAACGGCCTCGGCCAACGAGGGCCGCCAGTCGGAGAAATCGGACGACGCAGCCGAAGCCCGACGCGACGTGACGAGCAGGGCGTCGTCTACCAGGGCCATCGTCAGGTCGTGTTGTTGCAGCGTCTGCATCGGCCGCTGATTCGAGCCAGGCTGTCGAGGAGGGGGGAGACACCTCGACCGAGGGCCGAGCCCCTCGGCGGCCAGCGCCGCACGGTCGATCACGATGGGAGCGCCGGCGGAGTCCCAGCGCATGAAGACCTCGGCGAACGTCAACTCGTCGATCGGCGGATCTCCGAGCAGGTCGTCGAGACGCCGGAGGGCGTCCTCGCGGGGCGCCCGCCAGACGGGCCGCTCGCCGGGCCAACGGCGGCGGGGGATCCCCAGCGAGCCGAAGGGCCAGGCGACGCGCGGCTCGGCGGCGTCGACGACGAAGCCGGGGCCCGCTTCGTCCACGACCTGGCCAGCCGGCAGCGAGAGATCCCAGGCGAACGAGAGACAGGGAACGCCGAAATCCGGAACCGCCGGCTGAACCCGGCGTCGCTCCGCCGATCCAGCCGGCTCGACGCGGTAATCCAGCTCGATCGAACGCGTGCGCTCGTTCGAGGCCTGAAAGAGGGGGATCACCGTCCGGCCGTCCTCCACACCCGGCGTTGCGGGTCGGCCGTCGACTCTCGCCGCGGCGAGGACCGCGCCGGGAGGGAGTTGAAAGGTCAGCGCCTCGGTCTGATCGACGGCCGCCAGCAATCGCAGACGGTTAAGCGAGCGACCATCGGGAAACGCCTGGGTGGTTAGCAGAGCGTCGCGGATCAGTCCTGTAACGGCCGCGGGAGTCAGCCGCTCGGTCGTCAGTTCCAGCCGTGGGTGAGTCTCGGCGTAAGTCAGCGCCTGGACGGCCTGGCTCGTCGACCGGCCGGAACGCTCGATCGTCGGGTCGGGCCCCGGGGCGAGGCGATCGGCCAGCGAGGCCTCGACGCGACTGAGCCCCTGACCTTCGACGAGCGACCGCACCGCTCTCGGGGTCTCGACGACGATCACGCCGACCGGCGCATGAGAGGGGGGCAACGCCGGCAGGGGGACTCTCCCGCGGCCCTCCCAGGGGAACGCGGCCCGGAAATCCACAGCCGCTCGGCCGCCCGCGCCGGGCTCCACAGAAAGTTCCAGTGCCTGCCCCTCGTCCGGGAATTCCAGTCGGCGTCGATCCTCCTCTGCAAGGATGGTCGGGGCGGCGCGTCGGCCCGTCGCCGCATCGTAGAAGGTCCAGGAGGAGAGATCCGCAGCCTTCCCCTCAATCCAGAGCCGAATCGGAACCGTCGTGCCCGCGTCCGGCGACGTGATCGTCGCCCGTCCAAGCAGGGCCAGCCGACGGCCGTCTTCCTCGATTCGGGCCCGAACGTGGATCCAGCCCGCCGGGATCGGCGTCGCGAGTCGGGTCTGGACCTCGACGGCGGCGGCGTCGGTCGACGTCCAGCGCCAGGCGAGAACCGGCGCCAGGTCAGCGGTCGCCGATGCCGTCGCCGATGTCGCCGCGACCATCAACCCGGGCGTCTGAGACGGGTCGATCCATGCGAGGCCCTGAACATCGCCCGGCTCCATCTGGATCCGGCTCGTCGCCAACGCGACCCAGGCTTCGTCCTGGAGCCGCCCTCGTGCAGGCCGGATCCGGGGAAGCCGAAACGTGCCGGGAAAGACAGAGGGCTTCGTGAAAGCCGCACCGATCAGAAGCGTGCGGCCCATCGGAGAAACCTCCGAGGCCGGGACCAGGACGCGCAGCAGTGAAGATCCATCCCCGCGCGACGATTGGTTCCAGGGGGTCGGCTCCTCGATCCCGGAGATCTCGATTCGGTCGACGGCCCATCCCGCGGGAATCTCCAGCTCGTGTTCGGAGGCCGTGCCTGCGACTCCCAGCCCGGAGACCTCGCACTCGATTCGCGCCGTGGATTCGCGGAGCAGCAGCCGACCGCGAACGGCGGCGACCGTCTCCAGCATCGACGGTCGGAACGTCAGATCGGCGACCGATCCCGGCCCAACGGCCTCGAAGGCCAACACAGTCGCCGAAAGGGCCGGTTCTCCCGGTGGAGTCGGAATGCGTCGGCCGTCGCGTTCGCGGCAGTCGCGGACGACGTGCCGTTCGTCGAGCACGATCGTCGTCGTCCCTCCCGTCCAGGTCAACGGCGGGAGGGGACGGATCGCCGGCGCGGACCAGACGCCTTCGGCCGGGACCCGAGTGTGCGCCAGAAACCGCACGGGGGTCGGCGCCGCCGTCGCCCCGGAGAGCGTGACCACCACGCGGTCCGGCGCGCCCTCCTGGACGTGGAACTCGCGGACGGACGGTCCCTCGACGCCCAGCAATTCCAGACCCGGATCCAGTTGGACCGTGAACGAGCCGGCCCGAGGTTCGTCGGCCTGAAGCGTCCAGTCCATCGTCCAGTTCGCCGGCTTCCCCGCGCTTCGCGCGTTGGCGTCGAGATCGATCCGCGTCGCGCCTCCGACCCAGATTCGAGGGGCCTCTCGGGGATCGCGGGTCTCGCCCCGGTTGGTCAACCGTAGGTCGGAGACGCCGATCCGCCCGGAGAATCGCCAGACCTCACGGTCGACGCCCTCGCCGGAGGTCGGCCCGTCGCGGCGGGCGGCTGCTCCAGACGGTTCCCAACCCTTGGGGACGTCCAGGGTCAGGCTCGTCGTCTCATCGCCGGGAAGGGCGAGTGCGAAGATCCGACCGCGCGAATCGGGTCGCGCGCGAAGCTCCCATTCGAGGGTGACGACCTTCTGGCCGTCCCCTTCGTTTCCGGCGTCGGGTTCGATCCGCAGAAAGGCCCGACCTGAAGGCGCCGCGACGACCGAGACTCGTTCCCCTCGCCCGTTGAGGATGGCCGGCGTCCAGGGCTCCAGCGGGATCGTCGATCGTCCTGGAGGGATTGAGAGCGCCAACTCGGAACGCCCCGTCAGCAGCCCGTCGGCGAATCGGGCCGAATGCCGGGCGCGGATCAGGCGCGGCCCCCCCTGGGCTCGCTGGCGATCCCTCGCATCGACCTGATCGACGAGCGCATCAAAGGCCTCGGGCGCAAGGACGCGCAGCGGCGTGTCGGGCGGGAACTGGCCGGCGACCATCTTCGAGGGGATCCGAACGCGGATTACGCCGTCCGCTCCCTCGCCGGCGATGGTCGGAGCCGCGAGGATCAGCCCCGCCCCGACCACGAGCAGGATGAAGCGCCGCATGGGGGTCAATCCGTTCTCAGACCGCTCTCCCTGCGCGAGCTGACAGGAGCGTCGGCATCGCGTTCCGGAGCGGGAGGGAGAGTGAGGTAGTCCGTGGTCGACGTCGTTCGCACTCGGATGGCCGTCGACTCGTCCGAGCCCACGCCCAGCGAAGACCGACGCGACGAATCGACGGCGACTCCCGAGGTAGAACCAGTCCTCCCCGAGGTCGGCGCGGTGGTCTCGCGAGATTCGCGAGGGCGCAGCCGTAGGGCGAGCAGCCCCATTCCGAGGCCGATTGCAACCACCTGCACAGCGAGCGCGGGGGCTGCGAAGGGGAGCAGCAGCACGGCGGCCAGACCTGCCGCCACAGCTCCGCCGACGATCCAGGGAGCGGCCTTGGGAAAATAGGCCAAACCCAGAACCGCCAGCAAGCTCAGCGTCGAGCCTCCGATCAGAGCCCAAAGGCGCGAGACGACCCAGAGGCTCAGCGGCGTCGGCGGCCCCGTCCGGCTGAAAAGGACGCCGCGGACCGCGTCATCGGCGTCGAGCGCGTCGTCGAGGACGCCGGGAGGAGGCGAGGGGCCGGCCGCCCAGGCCGCCAGCTTCGCCGCGCCGGCAACCGGGCGACGGGTCCACGAATACAGGTCCCATCCCCATCGATTCTCGTCGGCCCAGCCCCGAGGAGGACCAGCCGCGACAAACCCCGAGGGGAACTCAGCCAGCCAGTACGTCTGAAGCACTTCCGCACCGTCAAGCAAGGCGGGAGGCGCCCAGGACCGTCCCACGGCGGCGGCCGGGGCGTGGTATTCCAGGTCGAGCAGGACGGGGCGGCTCACGGCGTCGGACGGCAGGTCGATCCGACTCGTCGCCCCATCGCCTCCGGCGTCGATCCGGTCCACGGCTCGTCCGTCGATCCGGGCGCGGAGCCATCGGGCGCCGCTCGGCAGCGCGACGGTGAGCGTCGCCGGGTGCGACTCGACGGCGTACCAGGCGCGAACGCGGAGATCGCCGCCGGCATCGAGCGACGACCGGATGAAAGCTCGAGGTGCCACCACGAGGGGCAGCGGGACAGCCTCCACCATCCTCGCGGAGGCCGCCAAACCGTCGTCGGCGTCGTCGCGTTCCAGGCGGAAGGCCCGCACTTCCGGTGTTTCGTCCTGCTTCGTCCAGGCGGGATCGGCGACGACCACCTCCACGTCGGGATCGATCGCCAGTTCGACGAGGCAAGGCCCAGGCTGACCGGGCTCGACCGTCAGCCAGGGGATCTTCAACGCGGTGGGCGAGGAATCGTCGAGTGGACGTGCGAACGGCAGCCGGAACTGAAACGTGAGTGTGGCGGAGTCCACGATGGGTCGGTCAAGCAACAGCCGCGACCGTCTTGGACCGTCGACGGGTCCGTCGAGATCTTCAGTGCGGATCGGCTTCTGTCCGTCGGAAGCCTCCCAGCGACTCGAGACCCCCGCCGGAACCACGACGTCGAGCGCAGCGACGGCCCCGTGGCGCACGCGAAGGTGGGTTTCCTGACGGAGTTCCACGCCCCGTCTGGAGACCCTCGCGAAAAGCCTCGTCTCACGGCGGACTTCACGAGTCCGACGCTCCAGGCGAAGATCCAACGTCGTTGGGTTGCGACCGCTGCGAAGGCTAAGTGTCGGCGTTCCAGCGGCGTCGGTCTGCGCGGGGGGAGATTCGGCGGCCGTGTCCCGTACGAGCGATTCGTCAACCGGCTCCAGAGCGACCTCGCGACCAGCGTTCACGGCGTAGACGGCCGTCGTGGCGACGGCCCCGCGCGGGGCGAACAGGCCCAGGCGGACGTCGCCGGGGGTCGGGGCGGGCTGCCGGCCCGTGAGCTTCAAAACGAATGGTCGGCGGTCACGCGCCTGAGGCGTCAGACGGACCCTTAGCACACGTTCCTCGCCGGCCGCAGTGCTCGGCTGGGGAGGCGTCACCGTTTCCACCAACTCAGGAGGGCCGACCGAGACAACCTTCAGATCCGGCGGCACGGCCACGTCGATTTCGAAAAGGCTCCCCCGGACCCAGCGGATTTCCAGCGTCGTATCGTTCCTCACGCCGTCCGGCTCCAGAAAGAGCCGCGCCGAGACGTCCGCCCGATACAGCGGCGGCGATTCCTCCACCCCAAGCGACAGGGCGAACGGTTGTTCGAGAAACTGCAGAGCCAGCGTCGTACCGGGTTTGCCCTTCAGCGCCGTGGGGAGATCGCGCGGGTCGATCCGACGAACCCCCTGCGACTTGAGTACGTTCACGAAGAGGTTCGGGCCGTGAGTCGCGCCAATGAATCCCGTCTGCTCGCCGGCGTCAGCCAGCGGATACCCCGATAGATCGAGCACCTTCGAGCCGATGGTCGGCCGCCGGGTCTCCAGAACGAGCCGTCGCGACGGCTCGCCAGGCCTCATCGGCTCGGCGAGGGGGATCGTCAGAAGGTTCCCGCCGCCGGCGTGGTCCACGCTCGGAGTCGGGTACTGCTCGTTGAGCTGAAGCCGGGTCACCGTCTCGTCGTCGTGGAGCCGGATCTGAAGGCTGCGGGCAATTCCCCGGGCGCAGGAGATCGCCCACGAGGAACGGACCGCGACGCCTTCGGAATCAACGTCGACGGCCATCTCAATCTGGGCCGAAAGCAACGGCGCCGCGCGAGGGCCGCCGGCCTCCTCGTTCCAACTAACCACCAGGGGCGAGTGCGGGCGGACGTGCGCGGCGACTCGAACCCCCTCGCCCCCTTCGACGGCCGAAGGCGCGACGGGCGGTTCGCCCCGACCGAGATCCACGTCAATGGAACGGCGGGGCAGGATCAGGTCGAAGGAGGTGGCGGGAGCTTCGGGGATCGCCAACTCGAGCGTCCTTCGCTCGGCCCCAACCCGAATCGGGACGGTCGCTCGGATCCGCAGCCGATGCGAGCCGACGCCCTCCAACCACGCCTCCCAGGAACCGCCCTCGACGCGTCGTTGCAGCCGGACCTCCCGATCTCCCTCACGGGCGGAGAGTACGACCGGGACGTCGATCTTCAGCGGGACCCAGACGGGCCCCTCGGCGACGAGCGTGCAATCGATCGCCAGTTCGACCCGAGCGTCTTCTCCCTCGACCGTCCCCTTGACGTGCACGGCGTCGATGATCGGCGCGACCTCGACGGCCGTGCCGGCTTCCGCTCGCCCTGCCGCGGGCCGAGCGACGATCCAGTCAGGAGCGTCCAGCTTCTTCCAGAACTCGGCGGCGTCGGCCGCCCCTTCAAGGACGACCACTTCCTTGGGCCACCGCCGGGGCGGCTTCTCGGCGCCAGCGGGGCTGGGGGGAGGAGAAGGCGGCTGCTGCGCGAACGCAAACGAGCCGGTCGCCGTCATCACCCAGAGGGCGATGACGAACCTGATGCGCGCGCTCAATTTGGCCGACGATGCCGATGCACTCAACGGATAGGCCACTACGAGGAACGAACCGTCGGGGGCCCTGATCGGGACGCCCCGGATCGGACGCGACGGGACAGCGACGCGCACGTCGCCGCGACTGGAATATAACACGCAGCCCGCCCTCGTTCCAGAAAACGCAAGGTCGCGGCCCTCGCCTGAAACGAGGGCCGAAACCTCGGGTTGGGGCTATTTGCCGGCGGCCGGCTTGAGCTGACCGTCGTCAAGGAGTTTACGCCAGGCGGCGTAGCCTTGTTCGGGATGATCGGCGTCGTAGGCCGGCGTATCGCGATGGGTCAGTCGCTTGAGGTTGTCGATGGCCAACTCGCGGACGGCCAGCGACTCCTCGCGCGGGGAGAGCGAATCGACGAGTTGTTCCATCGTCTCCGGTCGTGCCGCGTCTTCCGCCGAGTAGCCCGCCAGGAGTTTGGCCAACCGGGTGCGGTTGGTATCGCCGAAGTCGAGCTGAAGCTGATCCCAGGCCCGACGGGCGGCAGCCTCGCCGGAGGCCAGTTCCTCGCGGATCGCCGCGATGGCGGCCTGACGGCCAGCGGGGTCGTCGCGGCGGTCAAGCACCGGAGTCAGCAGCGAGAGGTCGCCCAGCCCCCGGAGCGCGGCGATGGCCATCTTTTTGACGTCGACGTCGGTGCTTTCCGTCGCCGCGACGACGTCGGCAAGGACCGGGCGATCGGTTGCGAACTCCTTCAGGTACTTCTCCCGAAGCGCGGTCAACTCGGCTGAGGACGGCGGGCTCGCCAGCCACTCCGGCGTGGGAGCGTCCTTGACCGGCTCGATCACGCCGGCGGGGGTGACTCGAACGGTCGCCGGCCCCTTGACGGTCTCCTTGGCCTTGATCCCCTTCAGCGACACCTCGCCCCCCGGTCCGATGTGGACGATCAGAGGAGGGCCCGCGGGATCGACGGCGCCGTAAGACCAGCGCCCAGTCGACTCAAAACCGACCGCCAGGTCGGCGGGCAGATCCAGGTCGAGGGTCTGTCCCTGGAAGGTCAGGTGCAACGGCCGCGCGGAAGAAGAGGGCTCGGCCACGATCCGGCCGCGCACCAACTCCAGATTAGCGCCGCCGTCGGCCGCCGGGTCGGAGAGCTTGACCTCGGAGTCCTCCAACACGACGAACGCGCCTCCCGTCGAGCCTAGCCGGCAGAACGAGGACGGCGGAGACATCACTCGGTCGCCGCTTCGGATGACGTCGCCCTGTTTGATTGCGACCCATTCACGCTTGTCGCCGTCATAGCGAAGGAGCATCCCCTCGACGCGGCCCACAGCGCCGGCCGCTCCGGCGGGAACTTCGACGGCAACCGGCTTCGGCGCGACTTCCGCCGGCTTGGGTTCGGCCGGAGGCTCAGGGGCCGGTTCC
The DNA here is from genome assembly GCF_011065895.1 of Paludisphaera rhizosphaerae. Lineage (NCBI taxonomy): Bacteria > Pseudomonadati > Planctomycetota > Planctomycetia > Isosphaerales > Isosphaeraceae > Paludisphaera > Paludisphaera rhizosphaerae. The sequence goes on from NZ_JAALCR010000028.1 coordinate 72,593, forward strand.
GGCTCATCATCCTCCATCACGTTCGCGGGCAAGACGGGGGCGACGGGTGGCGGTTCGGCCGCCGCGACGACCGGCGGCTGGGCCTTCGGGGAAGATCGGCCAGCCCCCGGAACACCGCCGGCGCGGGCGGGGACGGTCTGGCTCGTTAAAGCATCTCCGGGAGCATCCGGCTTGAGGCTCTCGTAGGCAGCCCAGGACAAAACGCCGACCAGGCCCAGGCACGCGGCGAGCGGGCCGAACTGTTCGAGCCAATGCCGCGACGGGGGGGTCTGAACCACCCAGGGCACGATCGGCTGGTTGCGCGGATCAGGAGTTGCGGCAGCAGCCTCGGCGGGATGATGGATCGGGTGGGATTCTCTCCCCTTGACCAGGGTGTACATCCGGGCCTTGGCTTCCAGCGGAACCTGCACCCGCTGACCGAGCAGGCTGAGAATCTGGTGGACGCTGGCCGCTTCCGCGAGGTTGACGTCCGACGTGAGGCACTTTTTCTCGTACTCAGCCACCTGTTCGGCGTTGAGGTCGTTGTCCAGATAACTGGCGACGAGGTTCGGGTCGGTTGCGTCGGGCCCGCTCTTGCTTGGCACGGTCAGCCGGCGCTGGCGGGTGACGCGGTGAATCCGCTGAACCAACTCCTGCGCCAGGGGGCTGCTCCCGACCTGCTTGCCGATCTCCCGCACCTGCACCGGCGGCAGCGTGTCGTCCAGCCAGGCCAGGAGCGTCCTCAGGGTCAATCGCATCGCTACATCCCTCGGAGTCCCCGGGACCGCTCGTCTCCGTCGACAGTCGGAGGCGTCGCGGATCGCCGCTCACCGATATGAGTGGGGGGCCGGCGAGGGATCCGTGCGAGATTCTCAAAAAAATCCTCGGGGCGACGATCAGCCTCGCCCGGCCCCCGGCCGCACCCGGTAGAGCCGGAACCAGGGATCGCCCTCGCGAGGACCGTAAAGGGGCTCGAAGACGTCTGGGTGGGAGTCCGCCCAGCCCCGTTCGACGGGGAAGCCCTGGGCGTCGGCGACGTTGTGCGAGCCCTCGCCGGGGTTGACCTTCGTGACGACCAGGAGTTGCACGCCCTCAGCCCGGAGGTTCTTCAGCCAGGCGTTGAAGTCCGGCCGTTCGCGATCCCAGCCCGGCCGGGCGTTGGTCCATTCGCCGCGTCCTTCGGCCAGAGCGCGACGGTGGAAGTCGTGTATGAGCCAGTCCGCCGGCCCCTCGACGTTCACATACCGCACCTCGTTTCGAAGGTTCGTCCCCATCAGGTAGTACGGGATGTTCGTCCCTGCGTAGGCCACGCGCGAGCCGGCCGGTCCCGACCGCACGTCCAGCTCCGTCCAACCGCGATAGAAGTCCGGGAAATTCGGGAAGAACAGGAGCCGCGAATCGCCCGCGAACGGCGAAATCCGCAACCAACCGACTCCCACCATGATCCCCAACGCGACGAGCGCGGCCGTCCAGGCGACCGTCCCTCGAAGCCCCCGCTGCCATCGAGACCAGGCGTAGACCGCCAGTCCCGCCGCCAGGGCCGGCGCCAGAAGGTCGATCACCCCCGACACGCCACCCCCCTGCATGCTCCTCCCCATTCGTTCAACCAGCGGAACGAGCGAGCCCATGGCGTTTGGAATTCGAGGATCCAGATCCCACGGCACGTTGGCGTCGCCTGGGCCGAACGGCCAGGATTGGGGCGTCATGACATGCACCGCCATGATCGCAACCGCCAGCAACCTCAGCCAACGCGCACGGTCGAGGAGCAAAGCAAGTGGTACGACGGCGAGCCCGATGCCCTGGAGCATGAATCGCTGCTGCGTCCGGTACGGGATGAACAGCCAGTAAAGGGCGATGTTGACCACGGCCCCCAGCGCGAACGCCCAAACCCAGCCGTCTCCCGGCCGTCGTGATCGCCCAACCGCCCAACACCCCAGGATCGCCGCCAGCCAGAGCGGGACCGTTCGGGCGTCGAACACCGCGACAAGGATATCCCCCAGCGCCCGCCACTCGCCGACGGGCAGGTGATAAATGCTTGACCGCATCGCGTCGGGCCCATACCACCCTGCCAGCAGTGTCGCACCGCCGAGTTTCACCGTCAGTGGGTACAGCGGATTACCGGTCAGCAAAGCGTTCCTCGCGAACCAGAACGCGGAGGTCGCCGCGAGGCCCGCTAGGATCGTCGCGCCCCCGACCAGGACAGGACGCGCCGCTCGCTCGCGTCGAACGATCGCCCAGCATGCAACGGCGATTAGCGGCGGTACGAAAAGGTTGCCGACCGACTTCGTCCCCAAGGCCTCGCCGGCCGCCAGCCCCCCAAGCAGGAGAGCGGCAAGGCCGTCGCGGCCCAGTGCATAGCGGAGGAAAAAAAACGCGGCCGTGAGGTAACCGGCGACGAAGATCGTGTCGACGTTGGGCTCGAACGAGAAGAGAATCAACGGGGCGCAGGTCCCAAACAACGAAGACGCAACGAGCGCTGAGGTCCGGCTCGCCCCCAACTCGCGGGCGCTGGCGAAGGCCGCCAGACAGGCCATCGCCAGAAACGGGGCCTGGCCGAGCTTCGCGATTCGATCGCCGCCCCAGGTCGTCATCAGCCACGAGAACCAGAGGTCACCGTTGGCCGGGAAATACGTCGCCGCGCTCTCACCGAACGGCGAGGCGACAAGGATCAGCTTCCCGGCCTTCCACCACCTCGCGGCAAAATAGAGATGATAGATCGGCCCGTCGCTGACCACCTTCACGGGGTAAAGCAGCGACGGCAGGCCGAGCGTCAGAGCCGCCCAGACGAGCAGGCCGACCGCGACCCAGCCTTCCCATCCCGTCGGCTCGACGGGGGGAGGGAGATCGTCGCTCTCCGTCTGACGCCTCATCATCGCCGCCAGACCAACTCCTGCCCCTAGCAACGACCAGCCGACGAGTCCCGCCGGCTGCAAGAGACCGAGCGTCCCCAGCAGTTGCGTCCCAACTGTGATCCAGACCCAGGCGAGCAGGGCCGTCGCCAGAACGCGCGGCGTTCCACGAGGTTGACGAAGCACGCTCCGCGCGACGGACCAGGCGCCGAAAGCCGCTGCGAAGACGCCGACAAGGGTGGGCCAAACGATCATCATCCGCGTCGACGCCGCCTCGGAACCGAGTCCTAGTCCTATGCGAAGACTATACTTTACACAGCTTCGAGCCGGCTGCTATGATCCCGGCGCGGAGAAGGATCGCCCGTGTCTGAAGAGGGAGTGCGCAGATGTTAGGACAGACGCTGTCGGCCAGGGACTACCTGTCGCGGGTCCGTGACGAGATCGACGCCCTCGACGCCCGGTCGGTCGAGAACGTGAACGACGTGATCGAACGGGCCTATGACGCCGGCCGGTTCGTCTTCATCATCGGCAACGGCGGCTCGGGCGCGAACGCCTCGCACCTCTGCGAGGACCTCGCCAAGTGCACGCTCTGCGATTTCGAGAACCAGAAGCGTCTGAAGGTCCTCAGCCTGACCGACAACACGGCCGGCATCATGGCCTGGGCCAACGATGAAGGCTATGAGCGGATCTTCCTCGAACAGCTCAAGAACCTGGCCTCGCCGGGCGACGTTCTGATCGCCATCTCGGGCTCGGGCAACAGCCCCAACATCCTGCGAGCCGTCGAGTGGGCCAACGCCCACGGCCTGGAGACGGTCGGCTTCACGGGCTTCGGTGGCGGCAAGCTGAAGGCGATCGGCAAGCACAACCTGCACGTCGGCATCGACGACATGGGGATCGTCGAGTCGATCCACCAGGTCGCCTTCCACTGGATGATCGACGACCTCCACCGCCGGTTCACGGCGAAACACGAGGCCGCCTCCCGCAGCAGCAACGGCGCGAAGGCGCACGCCTGATCCCATGAGCAATCCCTGGCTGCTCGGCGTCGAAATCGGCGGCACCAAGCTGCAACTCGGACTCGGCCGCAAACCGGGTGAGATCGAGGCCCTCCGGCGCGAGCGAATCGTCCCGGAGAACGGCGCCGAGGGGATTCTCACCCAGATTCTGGAGGCGTTCCCGGAGCTTCTCGCCGAGGCCGGCGTGGCTCCAGGAGCCGTCCGCGCCGCGGGCGTCGGCTTCGGCGGCCCCGTCGACGCAGAGACGGGTCGTATCGAGACCTCGTTCCAGGTCGAAGGCTGGACCGACTTCCTTCTGGCCGATTGGGTCAGGACGAGCCTGAACATCCCCGCCGTCTCGGTCCACAACGACGCCGACGTCGCAGGTCTGGCGGAGGCGCGGTTGGGAGCGGGCGCGGGGGTCTCGCCGTTGCTCTACCTGACCATCGGCAGCGGTATCGGCGGGGCTCTGATCCTCGACGGGCGCATTTATCGAGGAGCCGGTCGCGGCGCGGCAGAGATCGGGCATCTCCTCGTCCCCGCCGAAGGCCCCAACGGGCCGGAGATGCGGGAGTTGGAAACGGTCGCCTCCGGCTGGGGCATCGGTCGGGCCGCTCGACGGCGGGCAGTTGAAATCGCGGAGCAGGGCCGCTCGTGGTCGATCGTCGGCGATCCGCGGCAGATCACGGCGGTCGACGTTGCAAGGGCCGCGGCGAAGGGCGATGAAACAGCGCTCGACGTCCTCGCCCAGGCGCATCAGGCGATGGCCTTCGCGCTCTGCCAGGCGATCGCCCTGCTCGCGCCGAGGCGAATCATCCTCGGCGGCGGCGTGCCCCTGATGGGAGAGGAACTCTGGTTCCGGCCGATCCGCGAGAGGGTGAATTCCCAGGCGTTCCAGCCGTTCCGTGGGTCGTTCGACGTCGTCCCCGCGGCGCTCGGTGAAGAAGTCGTCGTCCACGGAGCGATTGAGCTGGCGCGCGACGCCCTGGCTTCATCCTGATCTCAACGACGGCAGGCGACCGCTTCATCAAGGATTTGCTTGATGAAAGCGTGATCCGCCGGCTTCACGACGTGGTGGTTGAAGCCGGCCCGCTCGGAACGCCCCTGGTGTTCCTCGTCGTCGTAGCCGGTCATCGCCACGAACAGCGCCTTGTCCAGCAAGGGGAGCCGGCGCATTTCCTCGGCCACGCGATACCCGGTCATGTCGGGCAGGCTGATGTCGAGGAAGACGGCTTCGGGGGCGAACTCCTCGGCGGCGACGAGGCCCTCGGCTCCATTGAAGGCGGTCCGAACCTCATGGCCGTCGATCCGGCAGAGCATGGCGAACATGCCGGCCGCATCGACGTTGTCGTCGACGATCAGGATCTTCAGGCCCGTCCCCGCTGTACCGCCGTCCGAAGCTTGATGCACGAGTCTCCTCCGATCGGGACTACCCGCCGCCGCGCAGCCGAAAAGCCCCCGTTCTCAAGGGCTGATCGACCGCGCAGGAAAGGCTGCCGATGGTGTAGGCGTGCGACGAGACGTTGTTCCCTGTCCCTAGATCTTATCCGCGGACAGTTCACCTGACAATCGCGAGCGAGAGGGCGTCTGCTCGGACCTTGCTTGAATCTGGAGGCTTCAGACCGGAACGTCCTTGCCGCACGATTCCCTGCTTAGTGCTTCACATGGCCGGGGAACGCAAAATCGTGAACCTTCTGCGTCGAGGGAGGAGGAACGGGCGACAAATAGGCGCCGCCGCCGAGGGCCTGATAGGTGTTAACCACGGCCGACAGTTGCTGCTGCTTCGTTTCGACAAGCACCGTTCTGGCGTCTCGCAAGTCCCTCTGGGCGAACAGCACGTCCATGTACTCGGCGCGGGCGTTCTGGAACAGCTTGCTGGCCGTCTCGACAGAGCCTTCGAGCGCTTCCAGCTGGTGCTTCTTGATCTCGATGCTCTCGCGGTAGTTCTCCACCTTGGACAGGCGGTTGACGATCTCCGTGAAAGCGTTGATGACGACGCGCTGATAGTTGTAGAGGGCCTGAAGCTGTCGGGCGTCCGCGTTCATGAAGTCGGCCTGAATCGCCCGCTTGTTGACGAGCGGGCCGATCATGTTGCCGACGACGTTGGCGATGAGCGCCTCGGGAGTCACAAGGATGTAGCGCGGATTGAATGCCTCGTATCCGACGCCGGCGGTGACGGTCAGGACGGGCAAGAAGGCCTTCCGGGCGACCTTCACATCAAGCCCCGTCGCCGCAATCTGACGCTCGGCTTGACGGATGTCGGGTCGGTTCTGGAGGAGCTGCGAGGGAATCCCGACTCCCAGCGTGTGCAGGCTCAGGTCGATGAAGTCGGCCGTCGAGCGCTCGACAGGCTGAGGAAAACGACCGACGAGGAAGTTGATCCGGTTCTCGGTCTCGATGATCTGCTGTTTGACGATCAGCTTCTCGCTCTGGTTCTTCTGGACCTCAGCCAAGAATCGGAGCACGCCCAACTCGGTGCCTCGGGCGGCTTCCTTCAAGGCCTTGGCGACTTCAAGGCTTTGTTCCATAAGGGCGATGGTCTGATCCAGAATCTCAAGCCGATTGTCGAGCGCCATCAGTTCGTAATAGTTGTCGGCGATCTCGGCGAGCAGTTGGGACATGGAGAAGCTTCGCCCTTCCGCGGTGGCGAAGTAGCGCATCGCCGCCGCGTCCCTGGCGTTGTGCAACTGCCGCCAGATGTCCGGCGTCCAGAAGAACGTGGGGCCCATCACGAAGTCGGGCAACGGCGTGGGGATGGGAACGCCGGGGAGGATGTTGAGCGTGCTGTCGACCGCTCCAGCCCGCGTGTAGAGGCTCGGCTTGTCGGTCCCCGCCCCGCCTCCGAGGAAGAGGAAGGGGAGGTACGTCCCTGAGCGGGAGAAGATCTCGTTGCTGGCGATCTGGACCTCTTCGGCCAGGACTCTCATCTCCTGGTTTCCGAGGACCGCCTGATGCATCAATCCCGTCAGCAGGGGATCGCCGTAGAACTCTTCGATCTGAACCTGAGCGGAGTTGTCCCCGCTCGACGCCTCGAAGACGTCCGGCAGATCCGACGTCGCGTTCGCCTTGCGGACGTCGAACTTCTCCGGGAGATCCGGACCCGGCATCGGTTCACGGCGATCCGGGATCCCGCAGGACGGCAGAACCAGCAGAAAGCCACAGAGGATCGCCGACGCAATTGCACCGGCGCGCCTCTCATGCTTCGTGGTCGCCGAGCTTGCTGACTGGTTCATCCGGTACATCCTTGTAATTTCCACCACGAAGGGATCCGGCCATCCGCCGGCCGAGGCCGGGACGGCTACCGTTCCTCGGGAGTCGCGACTCTCGTCCTGAGAATCGTGCTCGTTCAGCCATCTAGCGCGCTGTCGTTCCTCGCTCGATAGAGAGGTTCGTCGAGTGAACGGCGGTGTTGCAAGCGAGACAGGGCGGACTCGTGATCAAAGCCCTGCTCTGGAGCGAGAATCGCCCCGCGGACGATCTGGAAGTTCGGTGTCTAGTCGTTTTTCATGAAACCGTCAATCCCAAGGACTGCGAGTCGGAATGCCGGCCCCCACAACATCAGGGCCCGGTCGTTGGAAGGTCGATCCGTTTCCCGAAACAGACGGCCGCCGGGGCCTGTCCCAGACAGGCCCTGCGGCTTCAGTCCATCGAATCAACCCTTGCTTGAAAGCTCCCTCGGATCATTCAGCGACCGACTCCAGGTGCGGATGCGGGACCGGGTGCAAGAGCCGTTCGCTGACGGGCTCGTCCGACTCGTCGTCGAGGAGCTTCCCCTTGTCCGCGATCACCCCGAACAGGTAGTAGAGACCGGGGATCACCAGGACGCCGATCACCGTGCCCACAAGCATGCCCCCGACCGCCGCAGTGCCGATGGTCCGGTTGCCGATGGCCCCGGGGCCGGTCGCCACCACCAGCGGCAGCAGACCCGCGATGAACGCGAACGACGTCATCAGAATCGGCCGGAATCGCAGCTTGCCGCCCTCGATCGCGGAGTCCCGCACACTCAGGCCCTCGCGGTGCCTCTGGACGGCGAACTCGACGATCAAGATTGCGTTCTTGCCCAGCAGTCCCACCAGCATGACCAGACCGATCTGAGCGTAAACGTCGTTCGCAAGCCCCATCACCTTCAGCATGAAGAACGTGCCGAACAACCCCACCGGCAGCGACGAAATCACCGCCAGC